>NZ_AEXQ01000097.1:0-81388 GCF_000191865.1 Turicibacter sp. HGF1 | reverse complement strand
TTTTTGTTATATTGCTCAACACTATTTATTTTATTGAGGTGAGAAGAATGAAAAAACAAATCATATCTAATGCATTTTTATTTCTGTCCATTATGGTTTATGTTGTTTTGTTTAAGACCATTTTTGGCCAATCTAACTTAATGGTTGGAGTTACGGTTTTAATTATTGGATTAGTTACATCTGAAAAGGATATGACTCAAAATTTAAAACTGTTATTTATTAAATTATTATTCATCTTGTTGTATATGGGATTAGCGAGTTATTTAATAACGGTTAGTGCATTTTTAACAATGTTAATTAGTATTCCATTTATTTTCTTTATGACGTATTGGACAACGATAAATGGTAAGAAAACATATCATTTCCCATATTTACTTGGATATTTATTTCTATTATTATCAGCACCAGTTTCAGATATTAAAATGCTTCCAGGACGTTTAATTTCGTTAGCGATAGGAGCATTATTAATCGTTTTATTACAATATGTAATGAACAAAGATACTTATAAGAAGATTTTAAAAAATGAAAATGAAACAGCATTAGAGCTTGTTGAAAAAAGAATCGATCGAATTTTATCTCAAGATTACAGTATTCATCCTGAAGAAATCGATGTTCTTAAACTGGGAATGAAACGTTTTATGAAAGTAACATTTGAACGTCGCAATTTAAGAACGACTTTAACAACGGATAGTATGTATCGTGTGAGTGAAATTATCTCACTTCATAAAATTTATTACTTATTAACAGATGTCTCAAATTACTACGAAGCGGGTGAAACATCAGAAGAATTATTACTAGATCTGAAATTATTAGTTCAAGGATTAAAAAATGAGGACTACGCTATTGCGGCTAAAATATTTGATAAATGGGATGAAAAAGTTTTACCTGACTTCATGCAAAAAATTAAACAGGCTTTAAAGATATTGAAATTATCTGAACAAGATGTTTATCCTGAATATAAAGAAAACATCTTGCATCAAATATTCCAAATTGATACAAAGTCACTGTCTTTTAAATTTGCTATGCGTGTGACGATTTTATTAAGTGCTGCCTTGTTCTACACCACATTCTTTAACTTAGAATATGGTCGTTGGCTATGTTTTACACTGTTAGCACTTGTTCAACCAAGTTATGAGGAAAGTAATAAGAAAACATGGATGCGATTTACAGGGACATTATTCGGTGTTATTTTATTTTTAATTTTATTTACAATCTTTAAATCTTCAACTTCACGAACGTTGATTGTGATGATTACATCGTATGTAAATATGTTCTTTAATCGATACGATTATAAAATGATTGCAACAACTATCCAATCGCTTGGAGCAGCTGTTATTGGAACAACAGGATTAATTGTTGCCCAGAATCGTGTGGGATTTGTTTTGTTAGGGGGAATAGTTGCCTTTTTAGGAAATCGATATTTATTTACAATTCGTGAAAAAGAAGCTCATACTTATTTAATGGATCTTTATGAAAAGTATAAACATTATCTTTTAGGTAATGAAAAGTATCCTCATACAGTTATTGTAGAAGCTTATCATGCCCTCGAAATGGCAGGGGACGATAACAAATATCGTGAATGGTTAAATGTTAGCTTTGATGCTTTAACTAATCCAATTCAATAACATCTAAAAACACTTTTTATCTATATGGTGAAAAGTGTTTTTTTTGATAAGGTTAAATTGAAAGAAATTATTTTTGTGAAAGTTGTTCCAAAAAAACGACAAAATTCCAACCGAGAACTTGATTTTTTGATATAATAAAATTGGAATTTTAAATCATTTATAGGAGGTTTCAACATGAGACGTGAATTAGCAATTGAGTTTTCTCGTGCCACAGAGGCAGCAGCATTAGCAGGTTACAAGTGGTTAGGACGTGGGGATAAAAACGCGGCAGATGGTGCGGCTGTTTTAGCGATGCGTCACGTATTAAATGAAATTAATATTCGCGGAGAGATTGTGATTGGTGAAGGTGAAATCGATGAGGCGCCAATGTTATACATCGGAGAACGTGTTGGAACTGGATTTGGAGACGATGTAGATATCGCGGTAGATCCAATTGAAGGAACTCGTATGACAGCAATGGGACAGGCTAATGCTATGACAACCCTTGCCGTTGGTGAAAAAGGATCTTTCTTAAAAGCACCAGATATGTACATGGAAAAACTAATCGTTGGGCCAAAAGCGAAAGGTGTTATTGATTTAAACTTATCTTTAGAAGAAAATATTCGTCGTGTTGCCAAAGCAGTTAATAAGCCATTATCTGCTGTAACAGTGATGACACTTGCTAAACCACGTCATGATGAGCAAATTAAACAAATGCAGGCTTTAGGAGTGCGTGTATTTGCGATTCCAGATGGAGATGTTGCAGCTTCAATTTTAACATGTATGCCATTTAGTGAAGTTGATATGGTTTATGGAATTGGTGGAGCACCAGAAGGTGTTGTTTCTGCTGCTGTAATCCGTGCACTTGATGGAGATATGCAAGGACGTTTAGTTTTACGTAAAGATGTTAAAGGTGAGACAGAAGAAAATATTAAAATGAGTGAGGATGAAGCTCGTCGTTGTGAAGAAATGGGAGTTAAACCAAACGACATTTTAAAACTTGAGGATATGGCGAAAAGTGATAATGTTATCTTCTCAGCAACAGGAATCACTAAAGGTGATTTATTAGATGGAATCACATGTGAAGATGGAATTGCCACAACTGAAACATTAGTTATTCGCGGAAAATCAAGAACTGTTCGTCGTATTCAATCAATTCATTATCTAGATCGTAAAGACGACCAAATTAAAGAAATCATTTTATAATTTTTTAAACTAGCCTCCTATCAATAGGAGGCAACTTTTACATATGAGGTGAAAGACATGTACGCTGCAATTATTTTATCAGCCGGAATTGGAAGTCGAATGGGATTGGGTTACAATAAAATGTTATATGAAATTAACAACCAACCTGTTGTGGTTCATACCTTGAAAAAATTCTTAAAAAATGCAAACTGTGGACAACTTATATTAGTTGTTAATCCAACTGAAATAGATACGATGCAAAATATCTTAGAAGGTGCTAATATAATGGATTCGCGTATTCGAATTGTTCGAGGTGGAAGCGAACGACAATATAGTGTCTACAATGGGCTTCAGATGGTTACTGAGGATGTTGTTTTAGTTCATGATGGAGCGCGACCTTTTGTGACGCAACGTATGATTGATGAATGTTATCAGCAAGCTCTAAGTCATCATCCGTCTATTGTAGCAGTGCCTGTAAAGGATACGATTAAACGTGTAGTTGACGGTGTCGTAGTTGAAACTCCTGATCGCTCGCAAATATATGCTGTTCAGACACCGCAAGCAGCCCCAACTTCTTTATTAAAGCAAGCACATGAACGTGCAAAAAAAGCAGAATTTTTAGGGACTGATGAGGCAAGCTTAATAGAGAAGTTTACAAAATCAACTGTTAATGTGGTACGAGGAGACTATACTAATATTAAACTAACAACTCCAGAAGATTTAGTAATGGCAAAGCAATTAATGAAGGGAACCCTATAGATATTTAATAGCTAAAATGAATTGAAATAAGTGAATCATATTTTATGTCGTTAAACAAGAAATTCAAATTACGATAAAAAATAGCCAACGAAAAAAATTTCGTTGGCTATTTTTATACAAGCTACTAGATAATGTATAGTAGTGTTTGTTATACTACTAGTGTGTAATACACAGTAGGAGATGAATAACTAAAATTTATCACGATGTTATACATTAAAATTTAATTTTTTTATAAAAATAAAAATAATAATTAAGATATAAGGAGCAGATTTTTATGAAAAAGACACTATTATATTCAATGTTAGTAACAGGGGCATTTTTATTCGGATGTTCTTCTGCTCCTCAAACGACTAATCCATCAACTACTCAAACAGAAACTCCGATAACTTCCCAGAATCCTAATTCAACAAATATTAGCAGTGCGCAAGTGACAATTACTGAAGAGCAAGCAAAAGAGATTGCTTTGAAAGAAGTCGGATCAGGAAATGTTATTGAATTCTCATACGATATGGATGATATTATTCCAAATTATGATATTACGATTGTGAATGGTACGACTGAATATGAATTTGAAATCAGTGCTGTTGATGGAAGTATTTTAAAACGTAGTAGTGAACAAAATCCACTAATCACTAATGAAGTAAAGATTGATGAGGCAAAAGTAAAAGAAATTATAAATAATCAAGTCAATGGAACAATTGTTGGAATTAAATTGGACCGCGATGACTACCTTCCGGTTTATGATGTTACAGTAGTAGATGGAACATATAAATATGAATTTGAAGTCAGTGCGATGGATGGAAGTATTTTGAGTAAAGACCAAGAATTAATTAACCAAGCATCTAATATAAATACTAATCAAGGATTAAATATTGATCAAACTAAAGCGAAGGAGATTGCATTAGGCCAGGTAAATAGTGGCGTAATTGGCGAATTTTCATTAGATTATGAACGAGGAATTCCTGTATATGAGATTACTGTTTATGAGGGAAGAACTGAATACGAATTCGAAATTAGTGGGATTGATGGAAGTATTATTTCTCGCAGTGTGGATACAAATTTAGATTAATATAGCCGAATAAAAGGTTAGAAAATATTTTAAATTTGAAAGACTTGTGGTATTATATCACAAGTCTTTTTGATGGATTTCTTGCTAAAAGACTATCTGTAAGGGAGGTTTAGGGTAACAATTTGTTGTTATTAATAATGAGATTATGAATGCACAATATAAAAAGGGTGTTTTAGAATTATGTGTTTTAAAATTAATTGAAAAAACGGATTTGTACGGTTACGAAATGGTTCAAAAACTTTCATATTATATAGAGGTGACTGAGAGTACAATTTATCCATTATTAAGAAGATTAACGAAAGAAGGCTATTTAGAAACTTATAATAAAGAGTCAACTGAAGGTCCGACGAGAAAATATTATTCAATAACAGATAAAGGTGAAGAATATTTAGCAAAACTTTTAAAAGAATGGAATCAAATGGTTGAATCCGTTCATCGTTTATTCGAAGGAGTGTGATTAGTCAGTGGATATGATTAACCAATGGCTAGAAGAGTTAGAGCGAGAATTACAAGATATTTTAGAAGAGGACCGATTAGAAATCTTATCTTCTTATAAAGAACAAGTTAATGAAATGAAAGAGTTAGATATAGATGAAGAGGAGATATTATCTAGATTAGGATGGCCTAAAAAGGTAGCACAAGAAGTTAAGCAATCATTAGATTATACTGAATCTCGTTTCCCCGCTGATAAAGATGATTCAAAGGTAGAAAAGCCAAAATCTAATGAAAAAGGTTTTAAAAAAGGTATCTCTATCTGTGCTATCATAGCATCTTTATGTGTCTCGATTTTATTTTTTATGACGAGTTTTCGTTTTATAATTGGAAGTATTTTTTTAATGTCTTTTTCAATCGGACTTGCGATTGCAGTATTAGGAGTGACACTAATTTTATTTAATATTGGGGTTGCGTCACTTTATACAGGTTATTTGATCTATAAACGACTTAATTAAGAATCAATTGAGGAATGTAGGTGAATTCAATGAGAAAGAAAGGTTTAGAGCTTTATTTAATTATTTCGAGTCTAGTTGCCGTTATTATTGTGATAGTGTGTTCCGTAGTTACGGTATCATCTAATATCGTGATAAAACAAAGCTTACATCAAGGAGTCCTTTTTGATTTAATCGAGTTAAAATCACAGGGGATGATTGAACTAGATGACTTATTTGATGATATTTTTGATTAGAAAGGAAGATTTTGATGATTCGAATTGGCCATTCAACTGATATCCATCAGTTAGTAGAGGGACGCAAATTAATTTTAGGTGGAGTTGAGATTGAGCATACAAAAGGATTACTTGGACATAGTGATGCTGATGTATTATGCCACGCAATAACAGAAGCAATTATTGGTGCTTTAGCAAAAGGTGATATCGGAACTCATTTTCCAGATACTGATCCAACTTACAAAGGAGTCGATTCACGTGTTCTATTGCGCGGAGCCTTTAAAATGATGGATGAAGCGGGATATTGCTTAGGAAATTTAGATGCGACAATTTATGCTGAAAGACCTAAAATGCGACCACATATCGACTCGATGCGTCAAAATATTGCGAGTGATTTAAATGCTTCAATGGATCAAGTTAATGTAAAAGCTACTCGTGGTGAAAAGTTAGGGTTTGTGGGGCGAGAAGAAGGAATAGCTTCAGAGTGTGTTGTTTTATTATTCAAAAAGACTAATTAACACAATATTAACGCGATGTTAACCGTTAATTAATCTCTGAGATATTGATACAAGGTATAATCAATTATGATATGCTCCCTATAAATGAATAAAGCTAAAGAATTACTTCTTTGGCTTTATTCATTTATAAAGCAAAAAGCACCTCGCTAATGAGGTGCTTTTTAGTTATCCACAGTTTTAATTTTAAAACGGAATCACTTCAGATCTCATATAATTCCTCTTTTCATTGTAGATATTGTTTTCATAGGTAACATTCCCTTCTCCTTTCACCTAATTAGATAAAATAATATTAAATGTTGTAATACATTTACCAAAAAGTGAATCTTTTTTTAGATTCATCGTTTTCGTAAAGATTTAATAACAAGCCAAACGATTGCAATTAGAACAATAGTCGATAGTATTTGTAACGTTAAATTAATCCAATCTGGCATTACATATATTTGCATCTCATCCCCTCCGGTAGATTCATCATATCATAAATCTATTCTTTAATGACTTAGAATCATGGTAAAATCAGTGTCTTGGGCGCAATTTTTTTTAATAATCTTTAATATTTTGTTTCAATCGTATATAATATGAAAAGAATAACAATAGTACAGTTATTATGTTTAAATAGGAGGCAATATTTATGACAGTTCGTGTTCGTTATGCACCAAGTCCAACAGGATTTTTACATATCGGAAATGCTCGTTCAGCATTATACAATTATTTATTTGCGAAACATTACGGTGGAGATTTTATTTTACGTATTGAAGATACTGACTTAGAGCGCAACGTTGAAGGTGGAGAAGAGTCTCAAATGAACTTTTTACGTTGGTTAGGAATTGAATGGGATGAGTCTGTTGATTGTGGTGGAGAATATGGCCCATACCGTCAATTAGAACGTTTAGATATTTATCGTCAATATGTAGAAGAATTAATCGAAAAAGGATTAGCTTATAAATGCTATTGTACAAGTGAAGAACTTGAGGCAGAACGCGAAGCTTTATCTACTCATGGTCATGATAATATCCATTATTCTCGTCGTTGTTTAAATGCAACAGAAGAAGAAAAGAAAGAATTAGAAGCACGTGGAGAATACGTGGTTCGTATTAAAGTTCCTGAAAATGAAGAATACACATTCAATGATATCGTTCGTGGAGAGGTTACTTTTAAATCAGAAGATTTTGGTGATTGGGTTATCATGAAAAGTAACGGAATCCCAACGTATAACTTTGCAGTAGTTGTGGATGATCACTTAATGAAAATTACTCATGTTTTCCGTGGTGAAGAGCATTTAACAAATACTCCAAAACAAATGATGGTTTATCGTGCTTTTGGATGGGATATTCCTCAATTTGGTCATATGACATTAATCGTTAACGAAAATGGTAAGAAATTATCAAAACGTGACAAAGATACAGTTCAATTCATTGAACAATATGCTAACATGGGATATTTACCAGAAGCATTATTTAACTTCATTGCATTATTAGGATGGTCTCCTGCAATTGAAGAAGAGATTTTATCGCATGAACAATTAATTGAATTATTTGATGAAAAACGTTTATCTAAATCACCATCTACATTCGATAAAAATAAATTATCATACATTAATAACCGCTACATCAAAGCATTAGAAGATGAAGAGTTATTAGAATTATGTATGCCTCACTTAGTTGAAGAGGGAATTTTAGAAGGAAAAACAACAGCATGGGCAATGGAATTAATCTCATTATTCCATGATCGCTTGTCATATGGTGCTGAGATTGTTGATTTATATGATGAATTCTTCTCAGAAGAATTAGAATTAGACGAAGAAGCACAAGCTTTCATTGCACAAGATGGTGTATCTGAAACGTTAAAAGCATTCAAAACAGAATTAGAAGCATTAGAAGATTTCAATGCTGAAGGAATCCAAGCCGCAATTAAAGCAGCTGGAAAAGCAGCGGGAGCAAAAGGTAAAATGTTATTCATGCCTTGCCGTATTGCAACAACTGGGCAAATGCACGGTCCAGATTTACCAAAAGCATTAGCTTTATTAGGTAAAGAAACAGTTGTTGGACGTATTGCAAAATTCATCTAATGAAATATTAAAACCTCAGAATTAATCTGAGGTTTTTTTTGATTTTAAGGCGAGTAAGATTAAAAGAAGATAGATAATAGTAATAAAAAAATAGAGGGTCCAAACTACACTATAATTGAAATAATCAACAATAAATCCTGTAATAACAGGACCTAATGCTCCACCGAGTGTGAAAATCATATTAATCACTCCTAGATACATGGCGTAATGTTCTTGTCCAAATAAAGCGCTTGTTCCATAGGTAGGGACTAAAGAGGGTAAACATAAACAAATACCAAACAGAGCGGCGAAAACAAAAAGGAGTGATGGAATGGTTCCTAAAAGTAAACAGACATAACCGATAAGAGCCATTGAGACTAATAGAATAATTGATTTAGTTAATTTTACTTTATCAAAAATATATCCTCCGATTAAACTCCCCATTAATGCGAAAAGTGCTTGAGTTGAACCGACATTTGCATTAAACGGAAGTGGATGGCCTAGATAAATTAAATATGATTGAATATGCATCTTAGTTCCTGAAATACACATCCCGAGTAAGAAGAGACCGACTATAAATAAAATTAGCCGTGGACTCCACTGAATATCTTTATATGAAAATTTTTCTTTCTTTTTAGCTTTAATGGTTGTATCTGGTGGCATCCTCATAATGAAGAGTGCTAGCGGTAGACAAACTACAATAATGATAATGCCAAGAATAGCATAGGTGAAGGTGTATCCTTTACTGATCAGTAACCTTGAAACCACCTGCATCCATATAAAAGACCCTGTTCCCGCTCCTGCCGTTGAAATTCCTAATGCTAATCCTTTTTTATCCTTAAACCAGTGTGTTAGTGTTGTAGCAATCGGAATGGTAGTTAAACAGGTTAGCCCTATTCCGACAATAATGGCAATGCAATAGAACATCCAAATTTTTGTAGCGAGAGAATAACAGAAAAATCCACTGCCGGTTAAAATAGCTCCGATACTCATAATGAGTTTAAGTGGAAGTTTTGTTAGTAGTTTTCCGATAATTGGAGACATTAGTGAGGTCGTGATTGCACCTATCGTAAAAATGAATGAAAAGGATGAGAGTGAGAATCCTAAGTCTTTGGTGACGGGATCTAAAAATAATGTCGTAATATTATTAACAATACTAAATGCAACACCCATAATTAAAAAACATGATAGTAAAACAAGCCATTTATAAAATTCTAATTTCTTACTCATTTGTTCACACTCCAAATAAATCGTATAGTTTAGAATTTGATAAATAGACTAGGATTATGTATAAATATCGGGTATTGTATTTATTAGAAAAGGGGGATTAAAATGGATGTAACTTTTCAAACGGATGTTGGACGCTTTAACTACCGTGTGGCTGGCGTATTAATTCATGAGAATCGGCTGCTTGTCATGACCGATGAACGCTCACCCTATTATTATTTACCAGGTGGGAGAGTGTCGATGAATGAGGAAAGTACTATGGCTATTAAACGAGAAATAAAAGAAGAATTGGACGTGGAGGTTGAAGCGACTCAATTACTATGGATCGTTGAAAATTTCTTCGTCGAGCAACAAAGCCAAGAACAATTTCATGAAATTGGAATGTACTACTTGCTTCAGTTAACAGAGGAAGACATTTTAAAAAGAGGTCAGGAGTTTATCATGAATGAAGGTGGATATAAAAAACTATCTTTCCTATGGCTACCTTTAGAAAAAATTAAACATCTAAATATTTATCCATTGTTTTTAAAAGAACGCATCATGAATTTACCACAGGTGCCAGAACATTTGGTTGAAATAAAAGAATAATGATTGGCATAGTATCTACTAAGAGGGGAGAGCTAAGTATGTTTGGACAGTTCTTAATTATCGTATCTGTTTTTGCTTTAATCATCTGGTTTTGGGTGCTTGTTTTTAAACTATTAATTAGAGCAAATAAAGCTTTGCAAATTTATATTGATAATCAAACAAAAAATCTCTAGTTCAGCACTAGAGATTTTTTAGTTATTATTTAACTGCAATTGCTTCAATTTCGATTTTAGCATCGCGTGGTAAACGGGCTACTTGTACACAAGCTCGTGCTGGTTTGTGGGCTGAGAAGTATTCTCCGTATACCGCATTTACTGCAGAAAAATCATTCATATCAGCTAAGAAAATTCCACATTTTACGACATTTTCTAATGTATATCCCGCTTCAGTTAAAATAGCTTGAATATTTTTTAAACATTGGTGAGTTTGAGCTTCGATTTCATCAGATACAAACTCCATTGTTTGTGGGTCTAATGGGATTTGTCCTGAAATATAAAGTGTTCCATTTGCTTCAATAGCTTGAGAATAAGGTCCAATGGCTTTTGGAGCATTATCTGTTGCAATAATATTCATTAGTAGTTCCTCCTCATCAGTTTACGAGCATCCTTAAGAGTGTCCGTTTAAAATTAAGAATTTATTCATCATTTTTATTATACCATATCCATATAATGGTTTTAAGAGTTATGATGCATGAGTTTGTGTGATAGAATAAGACTATAAAATGAAGGAAAAAACGAAATAATGAATGCTGTAGCGGAGGGGACCTATCGTGAATACTGTAACGTTTGAAATGATAAAAGAAGCAGCACAAAACTTAAAAGGAGTTATTAAAGAAACAGATTTCTGTTTTGCAGAATCATTAAGTGAGCGTAGTGGAGCAGAAGTGTATTTAAAATTAGAAAATCTTCAGCAATCAGGATCATTTAAAATCCGAGGTGCTTATAATAAGATGCTTCATTTAAGTGATGAAGAAAAACAATGTGGTGTTGTTGCATCAAGTGCTGGGAATCACGCACAAGGTGTTGCAATTAGTGCAACGAAACTTGGCATCAAATCGACCATTGTCATGCCAAGGAGTGCACCGTTTGCTAAAATCTTTGCTACTCGCAATTATGGTGGTGAAGTGGTTTTAGAAGGAGAAATCTACGACGAGGCATATCAAAAAGCATTAGAAATTAAAGAAGCAACTGGAGCAACATTTGTTCACCCATTTAATGACCCTTACGTTATTGCAGGGCAAGGAACAATTGGTCTTGAAATGATTGAAGAACAACCAGATTTAGATGTCGTGTTAGTTCCAATCGGCGGAGGTGGAATTGCAGCAGGAATTGCAATGGCTATTAAAACATTAAATCCAAATACTAAAGTCATTGGAGTTCAAACAGAAAATGCCCCATCGATGTATCAATCAATTAAAGACGGGAAAATTGGCACAGTGAAGGTTACTAAATCGATTGCAGATGGAATTGCAGTCGCAACCCCAGGTGATGTTACGTTCCCATTAATTCAGCAATACGTTGATGAAGTTATCACAGTATCTGAAACTCAAATTTCGCAGGCTTTCTTATTATTGCTTGAAAACTGTAACTTGGTGTGTGAAGGTGCAGGAGCAGTTTGTGTTGCTGCAATTCTTTCAAATCAGCTAGACCTTAAAGGTAAGAAAGTCGGTGCCGTTCTGTCCGGAGGAAATATCGATACTAATCTTATTGAAAGTATTATTAATCATGCTATGATGTCTCTTGGACGTCGAACAAAAATTCAAGTTTCAATTGCAGATCGTCCTGGTGAGTTGAATGCTTTTTTAGATACAATCGCAGAGGAACTCGGTAATCTTATTATGATTCGACAAAATAGATATCGTGAAGGATTATCAATGTATCAATTAGGAGTGACGGTCGTTATTGAAACGTTAGACGCTGCTCATAAAGAACGCGTCATTCAAAAATTAATCGAATCAGGTTATGAGATTGAGTATACAAACTAGATAATTTTAGCGAAATATATTAAAATGAAAATAACATCAAGAAAAAGATAGGAGTTGGACTCACGATGCTAATTTATAATACGTATACGCGTGAGAAAGAAGAATTTAGACCGATTGAAGAAAACAAAGTGAGAATGTATATTTGTGGACCAACTGTTTACAACTATATTCATATCGGAAATGCACGTCCTGTTCTGTTTTTCGATTTAGTACATCGCTATTTTAAATATTTAGGATACGAAGTAGAATTTGTTTCAAACGTAACAGATGTTGATGATAAAATCATTAACCGTGCGATTGAAGAAGGTGTGACAGAAGCACAAATTTCTGAAAAATATTTAAACTACTTTTTAGAATGTAATAAAGTATTAAATGCTTTACCATTAACAGCAATGCCAAAAGTAACAGAAAGTATGGATTCAATGATTGAATTTATTAACCAATTAGTTGAGCGTGATTTTGCTTATGCAGTTGATGGAGACGTTTACTTCCGTATTGATAAAGTTCGTGAATACGGACAATTATCAGGTAAGAAAATCGATGAATTAGAAGTTGGAGCTCGTATTGCAGAAGACTCTAAAAAAGAAAATCCTTTAGACTTCGTTTTATGGAAAAAAACAGATAAAGGAATTACATGGGATTCACCTTGGGGTGCAGGGCGTCCTGGTTGGCATACAGAATGCGTTGTGATGATTAATAACCAATTCCATGGAAAAATTGATATCCATGGAGGTGGAACTGATTTACAATTCCCTCATCATGAAAATGAAATTGCTCAATCATTATGTATGTATGAACACAACATCGCAAACTATTGGATGCATGTTGGACGTTTAGGATTAAATAATGAGAAAATGAGTAAATCAATCGGAAATGTTATCAATGTTAAAGATTTAATTGAACAAATCGATGCTAATGCCTTCCGTTTATTTATGTTATCAGTTCATTATCGTCAACCAATTAACTACACTGAAGAAAACATCCAATTAGCAGTTAAAGAATGGCAAAAAGTAAAATCGACTTATGATCAATTACATTTAAAACTTGATTTAGCTGGTGCACTTGATGTAGAACCATCAGTAGTTCCTGAAATTGAAGCTCTAATGAACCAGTTTGTTGAAGCTTTAGAAGATGACTTCAATACCGCAAATGCTATTGCAAGTTTATATGGTGCGATTAAAGAAATTAATAAAATGGTTCGTGCGAAAGCATCAGATGAAGCAAACCGCTATGCTTTAATGACATTACAAAATATGACTTATATTTTCGGATTTGATTTAAACAAAAAACGTTTAACAGATGAAGAACGTGAATTAATGCAAGCTTGGGAAGAGGCAAGAAAAGCAAAAGACTTTGCTAAAGCAGATGAATTACGTGGAAAATTACAGGCTTTAAATGTTTTATAAAATAAGATATGATAAAAAGACTCCAAAATCAGTGGAGTCTTTTTTATTTTAAAAAATGAGTTTTAGGAAAACCATCTTAAAATTGAAACTTTTTTAGGGTAAAAAGTGATAGAATAGTGTCAAACTGAGGCGAATTCAAGAAAACAAGTCCGTTTTATTGCTTTTTCGTTAAAAGATAAAAAAGTAGTGTATAATAATGACGATATCAAAGAAGGCGCGTGAAATAATGGAAGCAAATCAGATGAATAGTACGATGCTGGCATTTGTCGGTGATTCATATTATGACTTAAAAATTCGAGAAATGTTATGCAAGAGTGGGGTTAATAAACCAAACAGACTTCACCAATTGGCAGTTAAATATGTATCAGCACATGCTCAAGCCACTACATTAGCATATTTAATTGAAATAGAATTTTTAACAGAGAAAGAATTAGAAGTAGTGAAAAAAGGACGTAACACGAAAAGTCGTTCCGTACCTAAAAACACAGATGTCTTAACATATGCTCATAGTACAGCATTCGAGGCTTTAATTGGATACTTATATTTAACAGAACAATTTGATCGTTTAGATGCAATTGTGAGCAAAAGTATTGAATATAAAAATGGAGTGACAAACTAATGGCGAAAAAAGAAGTTAAAAAAGACAAAAAACGTGAAGTAAAAAAAGATAGCCGTCGCGAAAACAAAAAAGAAAGTAAATACGAAGTCATTTATGGAAAAAATACAGTCAATGAAGTATTAGAATCAAAACGTAAAGTTTTTGAAGTGATTGTAGCAGACACAGTAGCAAAAGCGGAAAGAGGATTGATGGCGACAATCGAGAAAAAACAAATTCCTTGCAAAGTGTTACCTCGTCAAAAATTCGAACAATTAGCAAAGGATAAATATGATGCACGTGGAAATCATCAAGGTGTATTAGCACTTGTTGAACCTTATGCTTATATGCCATTACCTGATTTAATTGCAAAGGCAACTCAAAAGGAAGAACCAGCTTTCATCATCATTCTAGATGGATTAGAAGATCCACATAACTTAGGTGCAATCTTACGTACTGCTGATGCAGCGGGAGTGGATGGAATTGTTATTCGAAAAGATCGTTCAGTTGGATTAACAAGTACAGTAGCTAAGTTATCAACGGGAGCAATCGAACATATTCCAGTTGCATGTGTTGCAAACTTAACGGTTGCTATTAATCAATTAAAAGAAGCGGGACTCTGGATTGCTGGGACAGATGCAAGTGAAGCTCAAGACTATCGTACTTTAGATGCTACATTACCATTAGGTCTTGTAATTGGTAGCGAGGGAAAAGGAATGAGTCGATTAGTTCGTGAAGCTTGTGATTTTAAAGTTTACTTACCAATGCGTGGACATGTTACTTCATTAAATGCATCAGTTGCAGCAGCTTTATTGATGTATGAAATTTATAACAAGCGCAATCCTATAAAATAATAACTATACTGGAGGTATAATGTGACGGTAGAATATAACGATTATGAGTTAGTGTATTTAGTACGTGAGCAAAACGAAGAGGCGCTTCACATCATCATAGAAAAATACTCACCTTTGATCGGAAAAATTGCATCTTCTTATTATGGAATTGGATATGACTATCAAGATTTTTTTCAAGAAGGCCGTATGGCATTTATAAAAGCAATCTATTCTTTTGATGAAAATTCAAACTACAGTTTTTATTCCTATGCAATGACTTGTGTAAGAAATGCGATTACGACAAGCTACCGAAGATTAAAACGAACATCTGGTCTTGACCAACTAACGGATTATGATGAGCATCCGTTAGTTTCCACATTAGAAACTCCAGGATATTATCACTATGATAGTGAATATACGTATTTAAACGAAAAGTTAATTATTGAAATGGCAATGAATAGTGATAAAATATTGTCGCCATTTGAGAAACAATGTTTGAAATACTTCTTATTAGGTCATAATTATAATGAGATTGCTATAATATTAAACCTGTCCCCTAAGAAAATTGATAATGCTTTAAGCCGGTGTAAAAGTAAATTAAAGAATTTAAATAAAATGAATTCCTCTATTGGTGAAAGTTTCTAGCTTTATTGACAATGAAGCTTCTTTTTGATAGAGTAGATTAAGTTAAGATATAAAAAGTTGTGAGGGATAAAATGCGTACAAAAGTAATATTAGCTTGTGATGAATGCCTAAGTCGCAACTATTCAACAGTTAAGAATAAACAAACACACAGCGAGCGTCTTGTAGTTAAAAAATTCTGCAAACGCTGTGGAAAACATACAATGCATAAG
Source organism: Turicibacter sp. HGF1 (assembly GCF_000191865.1). Taxonomy (NCBI): domain Bacteria; kingdom Bacillati; phylum Bacillota; class Erysipelotrichia; order Erysipelotrichales; family Turicibacteraceae; genus Turicibacter; species Turicibacter sp. HGF1. The sequence continues at coordinate 65,560 of NZ_AEXQ01000097.1, read as the reverse complement.
GAAACAAAATAATCTACTAGGGGGCAGTTTAATGAATCAAGTTAAAGGGTTTTTTAAAGGTGTATCTGCAGAATTAAAGAAGATTACTTGGCCAACTGAAAAAGAGATGAAAAGTTATACTTTTCAAGTACTAGTATTCGTCGCATTACTAACAGTATTCTTCTTTGTAGTTGACTTAGTAATTTCCCAAGTAATGAATTTACTAGGGTAGGAGGTCATGATAGTGGAAAAACGTTGGTATGTTGTACAAACGTATGCTGGATACGAAAATAAAGTTATGACTAACTTATTAAAACGTATCGAGACAATGAATATGCAAGAAAAAATCTTCCGTGTATTAATTCCGGAAGAAAAAGAAGTAAAAATTAAAGATGGTGTTCGCAAAGAAAAAATGCGCAAAACTTTCCCAGGTTATGTATTAGTTGAAATGATTGATACAGATGATTCTTGGTATATGGTTCGTAATACTCCAGGAGTAACTGGATTCTTAGGATCAAGTGGAAAAGGAACTCGCCCAGTACCATTACCAACGGAAGAAGTTATGCCGATTCTTAAGAAAATGGGAATTACAAGTGTGGAAGTATCGCTTGATATTCAAGTTGGTCAACGTGTATTAGTAGCAGCTGGACCATTTTCTGGACAAGTTGGAACAATTGAGTCAATTGACCAAGAACATAGCAAAGTCAGCGTATTGGTTGACCTATTCGGACGTGAAACTCCAGTAGAATTAGATTTTAATCAAATTTGTGAAGTTGAATAAAAAAATTGTTGCCTAAAGTAAAAAAAGGTGATAAACTATCGTAGTTGATATGAGACTCATATCAAGTGGGAGGGTAAAAAACCCAAATAACCACATCACGGACTTAGAGGAGGTGTGTCGCGTGGCAAAAGCAGTAAAAAGTATTGTAAAATTACAAATTCCTGCAGGAAAAGCAAATCCAGCTCCACCAGTAGGTCCAGCATTAGGGCAAGCAGGTGCGAACATTCAAGGATTCTGTCAAGAATTTAATGAGCGTACACGTGAACAAATGGGAAGTATTATTCCAGTAGTAATCACAGTTTATGAAGATCGTTCATTTACATTCATTACAAAAACTCCACCAGCATCAGACTTATTAAAGAAAGCTGCTGGAATCACAAGTGGTTCAGCTCAACCTCATAAGGTAAAAGTTGCTACTTTAACAAAAGATCAAATTCGCACAATTGCTGAGACTAAAATGTCTGACTTAAATGCGAATACAGTGGAAGCTGCAATGCGTATTATTGAAGGTTCTGCAAGACAAATGGGAATCGTTGTAGAAGACTAATCTACATGTTTTAGGTTGTAGATTACAACCTAAATCTGTGGGAGGAGATTCCGTTAACCACAATTTAGGAGGTATTTAGAATGGCTAAAAAAGGTAAAAAATTCATCGAAGCCAAAAAACTAGTTGATTCTACTACATTATATGCTGTAGAAGAAGCTGTAGAATTAGTTAAAAAAACTAATGTTGCTAAATTCGATGCAACTGTAGATGTAGCATTCCGTTTAGGAGTTGACCCACGTAAAGCGGATCAACAAATTCGTGGAGCTATGGTATTACCTCACGGAACTGGTAAAGTTCGCTCAGTATTAGTATTCGCTAAAGGTGAAAAAGCTAAAGAAGCTGAAGCAGCTGGAGCAGATTTCGTAGGAGATAGCGATATGATCAACAAAATCCAACAAGGTTGGATGGAGTTTGATGTAGTAGTAGCTACACCAGATATGATGGCTGAAGTAGGTAAATTAGGACGCGTTTTAGGACCACGTGGTTTAATGCCAAACCCTAAAACTGGAACTGTAACTATGGACGTTACTAAAGCAATCAATGAAATCAAAGCTGGTAAAGTAGAATACCGCGTTGATAAAGCTGGAAATATCCACGTTCCAATTGGTAAGGTTTCATTTGAAAACGAAAAATTAGTTGGAAACTTCAAAGCAATCTACGATACAATCTTAAAAGCTAAACCATCTGCAGCTAAAGGAACTTATGTTAAGAATGTTGCTATTTCTTCAACAATGGGACCTGGTATCAAAGTTGCATCTGAATCATTAGAAAAATAATTTTTCTCATTGATAATCGAATAGAATTACCGTAGACAGTAGGGGCTTATGCTTAATCATCCTACCGAGGTTTTGGATATATATAATTTATTTATTTTCATGCCTTAGTTATGCCCTTCTGTCCACGAACTTAATAGATTGTGGGCTCAAGGGCTTTTCTACGGACGTATAATTAAACTTAGGAGGTGTGAATAATGAGCGCTACTGCAATTGAAATGAAATCACAATTAGTTGCTGAGTATGCAGGTCAATTCAAAGAATCAGCTTCTTTAGTTGTTGTTGATTACCGTGGGTTAACTGTATCTGAAGTTACTGAATTACGTAAACAATTACGTGCTGAAGGTGTTGAATTCAAAGTATTAAAAAACAATATCTCTCGTCGTGCTGTAACTGAAGCTGGATTCGAAGGTTTATCTGAAGCATTCGTTGGTCCAACTGCCGTTGCTTACTCAAAAGAAGACGTTGTTGCACCTGCACGCGTATTATACAACTTCTCGAAAGAACACCAAGCTTTAGAATTAAAAGCTGGTTTAATCGAAGGTTCTGTTGCTACGTTAGAGCAAGTTATGGAATTAGCTAAGTTACCAAACCGCGAAGGTTTATTATCTATGTTACTTTCTGTATTACAAGCTCCAATGCGCAATATGGCATGTGTTGTTAAAGCTGTTTCTGAACAAAAAGAAGCTGGTGTTGAGGCACCTGTAGCTGAGGCTGCTGCTGAAACAACTGAAGTGGCTGAAGAGGCTACTGCTGAATAATTTTAAATAAAAATTAATTCAACAGGTATACCCTGAATTTGAAGGAGGAAAATAAAATGGCAAAATTAACTGCTGCTGAAATGATCGAAGCGATCAAAGAAATGTCAGTTTTAGAATTAAACGAATTAGTTAAAGCTATCGAAGAAGAATTTGGTGTAACTGCTGCTGCTCCTGTAGCAATGGTTGGTGGAGCTGTAGAAGCTGCTGGACCTTCTGAAGTAGACGTAATCTTAACAAACGCTGGAGCTAAAAAAATCGGTGTTATCAAAGTAGTTCGTGAAATCACTGGATTAGGATTAAAAGAAGCTAAAGAATTAGTTGACGGAACTCCTGCAAAAATCAAAGAAAAAGTTTCTCCAGAAGAAGCTGAAGAATTAAAAGCTAAATTAGAAGAAGCTGGAGCTGTTGTTGAAGTTAAATAATTAACTTTAAACGCTAGTTTTGCTTAAATATAATAAAAACCTGAGTGAAAATTCGCTCAGGTTTTTATTTCATAAAAGTATATTGTAATAATTTGACTCAACATGGCAATAATAGAGCATGTAAAAATGTTCATATTCTCTAATTTTTAGGTAAAATCAAAAGGGGTTGTGATCATGCATTATTATACAAACAATGTTAATGCTCGATCTGATGAAAAATTCTTTGACTATGTTTTAAAAGGTCATAAATTAAGATTTACAACAGATGTTGGAGTTTTTTCAAAAGGAGACGTTGACTTTGGTTCTAGACTTTTAGTGGAAACATTTGCTGAGCCTGAGATAAGCGGAAATATTTTAGATGTTGGCTGTGGTTATGGACCTATCGGTTTGAGTTTAGCTAAAAGTTATCCAAATAGAAATGTTCATATGGTTGATGTAAACCAAAGAGCATTAGAATTAGCTAAAAAAAATGCGATGAATAACGGTGTTGAAAATGTGATGATTTATGAAAGTCATTGCTATGAGGGTGTGGATGACAGATTTGCTGCTATTTTATCTAATCCCCCAATCAGGGCAGGTAAAAAAGTTGTTCATGCAATAATTGAAGAAGCTAAGGAATATTTGGTTGAGAATGGTGAACTGTGGATTGTCATTCAAAAAAAGCAAGGCGCTCCATCCGCTAAAGAAAAGATGGAACAAGTGTACGGGAATTGTGAAATGGTTGATAGAGATAAAGGGTATTTTATCTTAAAATCTATTAATTGTTGACACTATTGAAAAAATTTGATATTATTATAAAATGCCTAATACTGCTTGTATTTTACATGTGCTAAGTCTAATACATTAGGTGTTGAATTAATAAAACAACAAAAGTTTACATAAACAAACAAAGAGGTGAAACGCGTGGCAGGGAAAATTGTTCAATATGGTAAAAAGAGACAACGTCGTAATTACTCAAGAATTAATGTTGCACTCGAACTCCCTAACTTAATTGAAATTCAAACTGCTTCTTATCAGTGGTTCCTTGATCAAGGTATTCGTGAAATGTTTAAAGACATTTCTCCAATTGAAGATAACAATGGTAATCTAGCGCTTGAATTCGTAGATTATAACTTAGGTGAACCGAAATATACTGTTTTAGAAGCAAAAGAACGCGATGCTAACTATGCTGCCCCTTTACGTGTCAAAGTTCGTTTACATATTAAAGACGAAGAGACACAGGCAATTAAAGAAGTGAAGGAAAGCGAAGTATACATGGGGGACTTCCCTTTGATGACTCCAACAGGAACATTTGTTATCAATGGTTCTGAACGTGTAATCGTATCACAATTAGTTCGTTCATCAGGTGTTTATTATAATAAAGAAACTGATAAAAAGAGCGGTAAAGAAAAATATGCTGCACAAGTAATCCCTAATCGTGGTGCATGGTTAGAGTATGAACTTGATGCAAAAGATATCGTTTATGTTCGTGTCGATAGAACACGTAAAATTCCAATTACAGTATTATTACGTGCTTTAGGACTTTCAACAAAAGAACAAATTATTGAAATGTTTGGTGAAAATGCATATATTCTAAATACTTTAGAAAAAGATCAAACAGTAAATTCAGATGAAGCTTTAATGGAAATCTTCCAAAAACTTCGTCAAGGGGAACATGCGACAATTGATGGTGCGCGCACTTTATTTGTTTCGCGTTTCTTTGATCCTAAACGCTACGACTTAGCTCATGTTGGACGTTATAAATTTAATAAAAAATTAAGTGCACAAGAGCGCTTATTAAATCAAAAATTAGCTAGTGATATCTTTGACTCTGAAACTGGTGAGGTTTTAGTTGAAGAAGGTACAGTGATTACTCGTCGTATTTTTGAAGATGTATTAGCTGATAAAATTGATCGTTTAAATATTAAAAAAGTAGAATTAGTTAATCCTTTAGAAGAACGCGAAACTTACGTACAAGAATTCGAAGTTTACTCTCCACGAGTAAATGAAGGAGATCAAGTTGTAAGAATTATCGGAAATGTTGAAGATGAATGTAAGCATATCACAACTTCAGATATCTTCGCTTCAATTAGCTACTTCTTCAACTTATTAGACTCAGTTGGATACTTAGATGATATCGATCATTTAGGAAATCGCCGTTTACGTCTAGTAGGTGAATTATTACAAAACCAATTCCGTATCGGTTTATCACGTATGGAACGTGTTGTAAAAGAAAGAATGTCTATTCAAGAAACTGAAGGAATTACACCTTCAAGTTTAATTAATATTCGTCCAGTTACTGCAGCTATTAAAGAATTCTTCGGTAGTTCACAGTTATCACAGTTCATGGATCAAACTAACCCATTATCAGAGTTAACGCATAAACGTCGTTTATCTGCGTTAGGACCTGGAGGGTTAACACGTGAACGTGCTGGTATGGAAGTACGTGACGTTCACTACTCTCACTATGGTCGTATGTGTCCAATCGAGACACCAGAGGGACCAAACATCGGATTAATTAACTCATTATCATCATATGCAAAAGTTAATAAGTTTGGATTCATTGAAACCCCATATCGTAAGGTGGTTCCAGTTATTGATGAAGAAACTAAACAACCAAAAATGCATGTTACAGATGAAATTCGTTATTTAACTGCTGATGAGGAAGATCGTTATGTAGTTGCTCAAGCTGGTTTAGATTTAGATGAAAAAGGAAACTTACCAGAGAAAGTTATCGTTCGTCATCGTGGTGAAAACTTAATCGTTCCAGCTGAACGTGTAGACTTCGTAGACGTATCTCCAAAACAGATTGTATCAGTTGCCACAGCTTGTATTCCATTCTTAGAGCACGATGATGCCAACCGTGCATTAATGGGAGCGAACATGCAACGTCAGGCTATTCCATTATTAATTCCTGAAGCTCCATTCGTAGGTACAGGTATGGAATATGTTGCGGCGAAAGACTCAGGTCAAGCAGTAGTAGCATATAACAGTGGGACTGTTGAATATGTAGATTCAAAAGTTATTAAATTACGCCGTGATGCTGATGGCCAAATTGATAAATATCCGTTAATTAAGTTTGTTCGTTCAAACTCAAGTACAGTATTAAATCAACGCCCAATTGTAAAATTAGGTGATCATATTAATGCTGGAGAAGTATTAGCAGATAGTTCATCGATGGAAAGCGGAGAATTAGCTTTAGGACGTAACGTAGTCGTAGCATTCATGACATGGAATGGTTATAACTACGAGGATGCTATCATCATGAGTGAACGTTTAGTTAAAGATGATGTTTATACTTCAATTCATATCGAAGAATACGAATTAGAAGCTCGTGATACAAAGTTAGGTCCAGAGGAAATTACTCGTGACATCCCAGGTGTTGGAGAAGATGCTCTTAAAAACTTAGATGATCGTGGAATTATTCGAATCGGTGCTGAAGTTAAGGAAGATGATATTTTAGTTGGTAAAGTTACGGCTAAAGGTCAAACAGAATTAACTGCTGAAGAGCGTCTATTACATGCAATCTTCGGTGAAAAAGCACGTGAGGTTCGCGATACTTCATTACGTGTACCACATGGTGGAGATGGAATTGTCCATGATGTTAAATATTTCTCTCGTCGTAATGGAGATGATTTATCACCGGGTGTTAATGAAGTTATCCGTATTTATATCGTACAAAAACGTAAAATTTCTGAGGGAGATAAAATGGCGGGACGCCATGGTAATAAAGGGGTTATCTCTAAAATCTTACCTCAAGAAGATATGCCATATATGCCAGATGGAACACCAGTGGATATCATGTTAAATCCATTAGGGGTACCATCACGTATGAATATCGGTCAGATCTTAGAAATTCACTTAGGAATGGCTGCTAAAAAGTTAGGAATTCATGTTGCAACGCCAGTATTCGATGGTGTTAAAACTGAAGATTTAGAAGCAATCATTGCTGAGGCTGGAATGGATAAAGATGCTAAAACTGTACTATACGATGGACGTACAGGTGAAAAATTTGATAATCGAATTTCAGTTGGGGTAATGTACATGATCAAACTTGCTCACATGGTTGATGATAAATTACATGCCCGTTCAATTGGACCTTACTCATTAGTAACTCAACAGCCACTTGGAGGTAAAGCTCAATTCGGTGGACAACGTTTCGGAGAGATGGAGGTATGGGCGCTAGAAGCATACGGTGCTGCATACACATTACAAGAAATTTTAACTGTTAAGTCAGATGATATTACTGGACGTGTTAAAACTTACGAAGCTATCGTTCGTGGTGAAAATGTTCCAGAACCAGGTATCCCTGAATCATTCAGAGTATTAGTAAAAGAATTACAGTCATTAGGATTGGATGTTAAAATTTTATCGAACGAAAAAGATGAAATTGAAATCCGCGATTTGGAGAACGTAAAAACGCATCAAATCGTTGTTCCAGAAAGTGTTGAAGAATAATTTAGACGCAAGGAGGGAATGACCTTGGTAGATGTTAACAAATTTCAGTATATGAAAATCGGTTTAGCTTCTTCTGATATAATTCGCAAATGGTCTTATGGTGAAGTGAAAAAATCAGAGACAATTAACTATCGTACACTAAAACCTGAAAAAGATGGTTTGTTCTGTGAGCGTATCTTCGGTCCAACAAAGGATTGTGAGTGTGCTTGTGGAAAATATAAACGTATACGTCATGAAGGTATTGTTTGTGATCGTTGCGGAGTTGAAGTAACAGTAGCAAAAGTTCGTCGCGAGCGTATGGGACACATTGAGCTTGCGGCTCCTGTTGCTCATATTTGGTATGTAAAAGGTATTCCAAGTCGTATGGGACTATTATTAAATATGTCACCACGCGAACTTGAAGAAGTTATTTACTTTGTAAATTATGTTGTAATTGATTCAGGTAAAACTGATTTAGTTAAACAAAAAGTATTAACTGAAAAAGAATACCGTGAAGCATATGAAAAGTGGGGAAATGCATTCCAAGTTGGTATGGGTGCTGAAGCCATTAAAAAATTATTAGAGGCTATTGATTTAGATAAATTAGCGAAAGAATTACGTGCAGAATTAAAAATTGCACAAGGACAAAAACGTGGTAAAATTATCAAACGTTTAGATGTCGTTGAGTCATTTAGAAATTCTGGAAACAAACCAGAATGGATGATTTTAGATGTTTTACCGGTAATTCCACCTGAATTACGTCCAATGGTTCAATTAGATGGTGGTCGTTTCGCGACATCAGATTTAAATGATTTATATCGTCGTGTAATCAACCGTAATAACCGTTTAATTCGTTATTTAGAAATTGGTGCTCCTAACATTATCATTAATAATGAAAAACGTATGATCCAAGAAGCAGTTGATGCTTTAGTGGATAATGGTCGTCGTGGTCGTCCAGTCACAGGACCAGGTAATCGTCCATTAAAATCATTATCTCATATGCTAAAAGGTAAACAAGGACGTTTCCGTCAAAACTTATTAGGTAAACGTGTTGACTACTCTGGACGTTCTGTAATCGTTGTAGGACCAGACTTAAAGATGTATCAATGTGGATTACCAAAAGAAATGGCACTTGAATTATTCAAACCATTCGTAATGAAAGAATTAGTTGAACGTGATTTAGCTCAAAATATTAAAAGTGCTAAAAAAATGATTGAGCGTATGGATGATGCTTTATGGGATGTTGTAGAAGATGTAATTCGTGAACACCCAGTATTGTTAAACCGTGCCCCAACATTACACCGTTTAGGTATTCAGGCATTCGAACCTAAAATTGTTGAAGGACGCGCAATCCGTCTTCACCCTCTTGTAACGACAGCATTCAATGCCGATTTCGATGGTGACCAGATGGCGGTTCACGTTCCTTTATCACAAGAAGCACAAGCAGAAGCCCGTTTGTTAATGTTAGCTGCTAATAATATCTTAAACCCGAAAGATGGGAAACCAGTTGTTACACCATCTCAGGATATGGTATTAGGAAACTATTATTTAACGATGGAAGAAGAAGGTGCTATCGGTGAAGGAAACATCTATAAAGATACAAATGAATTAATGATGGCATATGCAAATGGATATGTAACATTACATTCACGTATTGCATTAGATGCACGCACTTTAAATAATATGACATTTACTGAAGAACAAAATAATAAGTATATTGTTACAACTTTAGGAAAAGTTATTTTCAATGGTATTTTACCTAAAACATTCCCGTTCTTAAATGAACCAACAATGTCAAACTTACAAACAGTTACGCCAGCTAAGTACTTTGTTGATAAAGGGACAAATATTAAAGAATATTTAAAAGATGTTAAGGTTGTATCTCCATTTAAGAAAAAATTCTTAGGAGATATTATCTCAGAAGTCTTCCGAATCTATAAAACAACTGAAACATCAAGAATGTTAGACCGCTTAAAAGATTTAGGATTCAAGTATTCGACAATTGCTGGAATTTCTGTAGGGGTTGCTGACGTAGTCGTATCTTCTAAGAAGAAAGATTTATTAGCAGAAGGTGACAAAAAAGTTGCTGAAATTCATGAATTCTATAATCGTGGGTTATTAACAGACGATGAACGTTATCGTTTAGTTATTGATGTTTGGGCAAAAGTAAAAGATGAAATTCAACATGTATTAATGAATGAGTTACCAGCAGATAACCACATCTACATGATGAGTGATTCTGGAGCCCGTGGTAACGCATCGAACTTTACACAGTTAGCCGGTATGCGTGGATTAATGGCCAACCCATCTGGTAAAACAATCGAGTTACCGATCAAATCTTCATTCCGTGAAGGTTTAACAGTAACTGAGTTCTTCATCTCTACCCATGGTGCGCGTAAAGGATTAGCCGATACAGCCTTAAAAACAGCCGATTCAGGTTATTTAACTCGTCGTTTAGTTGACGTAGCACAAGATGTTATTGTACGTGAAGACGATTGTGGTACAGATAAAGGACAATATATTACAGAAATTAAACAACGTGGACAAGCAGTTGAGACTTTATTTGATCGTATTGTTGGACGTTATACTGCAAAACCTGTATATCATCCAGAAACAGGTGCTTTAATCATGGATCGTAATGAATATATTTCAGATGATTTAGCTAAAGTTATTGTTGAATCAGGTATTGAAGGAATCGATATTCGTACAATTTATTCATGTAATGCAACAAAAGGTGTATGTAAAAAATGTTACGGACGTAACTTAGCAACTGGTAAAGAAGTAGAAGTTGGGGAAGCTGTAGGTATTATGGCAGCTCAGTCTATCGGTGAACCAGGTACACAGTTAACGATGCGTACATTCCATACAGGTGGGGTTGCCGGTGCCGATATTACACAAGGTTTACCTCGTATTCAAGAGTTATTTGAAGCACGTAATCCAAAAGGACGTGCAATTATTGCAGAGATTGATGGAACTATTACAACAATCAAAGCAAATACTAAAAACCGTTATGAAATTACATTAACGAATAAATTAGAAAGCCGTAACTATTTATTACCATACGGTGTTCAACCTTTAGTTTCTGAAGGTGATGATGTCTTTGCTGGGGATATGTTAACAGAAGGTTCAATTGATCCTAAAGAGTTATTACGTGTTAAAGACGTTGAGGCAGTACAAGCCTATATTTTAAAAGAGGTACAAAATGTATACCGTGCTCAAGGGGTAGAATTATCTGACAAACATATCGAGATCATGGTTCATCAAATGATGAAAAAAGTTAAGGTAATTGATGGTGGAGATACTGATATCTTACCAGGATCTTTAATTGATGTTACACACTATACACGTGTGAATGGTGAAGCAATTGCTCGCGGTAAACGTCCAGCAGTTGGTATTCCAACAATTTTAGGTATCACCAAAGCATCTCTTGAAACTGAATCATTCTTATCTGCTGCATCATTCCAGGAAACAACTCGTGTGTTAACAGATGCTGCTATCAAAGGTAAGGTTGATGAGTTAGTAGGATTAAAAGAAAATGTTATCATCGGTAAGTTAATTCCTGCTGGAACGGGAGTTTTAAGAGAAGATTATATTCAACCTGTACATAAAAATGTAGAGGATGAAGATGATGATATCTTAGCATTTGACTTAGAAGATATATCGTTAAAATCACCTGCTAGTTTAATTGAAGAAGATTTAGATGATTTAGTTGAATTAGATTTTGATGAAACTGATTTTATTGATGCGGAAGAAGAATAAAATAAATAATTCTGGTTTATAATAACTCAGGAAAATTTAAAAAACAGCGTCGAACTGTTGACATCAGTTAAAAAAAATGTTAGATTAATAAAGGCTTTTAAAAAAATAAAGTGAGTTTTGCTTTGATAGCAAAGCTTACTTTTTCTAACTAAAATGAACCACCTGGATAAGTGGACTAAGTTTATGAGAGGAGGACTAATATGCCAACTATTAACCAATTAGTTCGTAAAGGACGTACAAGTAAAGAAACTAAATCTAAATCTCGTCATTTAAATGTAGGGTACAATAGTTTAAAGAAAGAACAAACTAACTTATACTCTCCACAAAAACGTGGGGTATGTACACGTGTTGCTACTATGACACCTAAAAAACCTAACTCGGCGTTACGTAAATATGCCCGTGTTCGTTTAACAAATGGTTTAGAGGTAACTGCATACATTCCTGGTATTGGACACAAATTACAAGAGCACAGCGTTGTTTTAATTCGCGGTGGACGTGTAAAAGACTTACCTGGGGTACGTTATCATATCGTTCGTGGTACTTTAGATGCTACGGGTGTAGATGGACGTATGCAATCACGTTCTAAATACGGAACAAAAAAACCAAAAGCAGCTAAAAAATAATAAGACTTTTTTTGGATAAACTGGAAGGGAGGCTAAATTATGCCACGTAAAGGACATGTAGCGAAACGTGATGTTTTGCCAGATCCAATTTATAATTCTAAATTAGTATCTCGTTTAATTAACAACATCATGCAAGATGGTAAAAAAGGTACTGCACAAACAATTTTATATAACGCATTTGATATCATCGCTGAGAAAACAGGTCGTGAACCAATGGAAGTATTCGAAGAAGCAATCGAAAACATCATGCCTGTATTAGAGGTAAAAGCACGCCGTATCGGTGGAGCTAACTACCAAGTACCAGTTGAGGTTCGTCCAGAGCGCCGAATCACTTTAGGGTTACGTTGGTTAGTACAATACTCTCGCTCTCGCGGAGAAAAAACTATGGAACAACGTTTAGCTAACGAAATTATCGATGCAGCTAACAATACTGGAGCTTCTGTTAAAAAACGTGAGGATACTCACAAAATGGCTGAAGCAAATAAAGCATTCGCTCACTACCGTTGGTAAGATAACCAATAAATTTTTAGGATTACTGGGTTTTCCAGTAATCCTAAAAGTGTAATATTAACTATGAGAGGAGTAACGAACATGGCAAGAGAATTCTCTTTAGAACATACTCGTAATATCGGTATCATGGCACACATCGATGCTGGTAAAACGACAACTACAGAACGTATCTTATACTACACTGGACGTATTCATAAAATTGGAGAAACTCACGATGGTGCTTCTCAAATGGACTGGATGGCTCAAGAACAAGAACGTGGGATTACAATCACTTCAGCTGCAACAACAGCTGCTTGGAATGGTCACCGTGTAAATATTATCGATACACCAGGTCACGTAGACTTCACAGTAGAAGTTGAACGTTCATTACGTGTATTAGATGGAGCTGTAGCTGTATTAGATGCACAGTCAGGGGTTGAGCCTCAAACTGAAACAGTTTGGCGCCAAGCAACTACTTACGGAGTTCCACGTGTTGTATTCGTTAATAAAATGGATAAAACAGGTGCAGATTTCTTATACTCTGTAAAAACTTTACACGATCGTTTAGGAGCTAATGCTCTTCCAATTCAATTACCAATCGGTGCTGAAGATAACTTCGAAGGTATCATTGACTTAGTTGAAATGAAACAATATATGTACACTAATGATTTAGGTACAGATATCCAAGTTGGAGAAATCGATGCTGCTCACTTAGAAGATGCTGAAATGTATCGTGATCAATTAATTGAAGCTGTTTCTAACTTAGATGAAGAATTAATGATGAAATACTTAGAAGGTGAAGAAATTTCAATCGAAGAATTAAAAGCTGCGATTCGTCGTGCTACAATCAACGTTGAATTATTCCCTGTATTATGTGGTTCAGCATTCAAAAATAAAGGTGTTCAGTTAATGTTAGACGCTGTAATTGACTACTTACCAGCTCCAACTGATATTCCTTCAATTAAAGGAACATTAGAAGATGGTACAGAAGTTGAGCGTCATGCTGCTGATGAAGAACCATTTGCGGCTTTAGCATTCAAAGTTATGACTGACCCATTCGTAGGGAAATTAACATTCTTCCGCGTATATTCAGGAGTATTATCTTCAGGAACTTATGTATTAAACTCAACAAAAGGTAAACGTGAACGTGTTGGACGTTTATTACAAATGCATGCCAACAGCCGTAACGAAATTACTGAATGCTGTGCAGGAGATATCGCTGCTGCAGTAGGTTTAAAAGATACTACAACTGGAGATACTTTATGTGATCCAGATAACGTGGTTATCCTTGAATCTATGGTGTTCCCAGAACCAGTAATCTCTTTATCTGTTGAACCAAAATCAAAAGCTGACCAAGATAAAATGGGTATCGCTTTACAAAAACTTGCTGAAGAGGATCCAACTTTCCGCACTCATACTCATGAGGAAACTGGAGAAACTATCATTGCAGGTATGGGTGAGTTACACTTAGACATTATCGTTGACCGTATGCGTCGTGAATTCAAAGTTGAATGTAACGTAGGTGCTCCTCAAGTTGCTTACCGTGAAACATTCACTCAAGCTGCTGAAGTTGAAGGGAAATTCGTGCGTCAGTCAGGTGGACGTGGACAATACGGACACGTATGGATTAAATTCGAACCACAAGAAGCTGGTGCAGGTTACGAATTCAAAGATGCAGTTGTTGGTGGGGTTGTACCTCGTGAATACATCGGTTCAGTTGACGCTGGATTAAAAGATGCTTTACAAACTGGTCAATTATCTGGATTCCCAGTAGTTGATATTAAAGCAACTTTATTCGATGGATCATACCATGATGTCGATTCAAGTGAAATGGCATACAAAATTGCTGCATCTATGGCATTAAAAAATGCTTATGAAAAATGTAAACCAGTTCTTTTAGAGCCAGTTATGAAAGTTGAAGTTGTTATCCCAGATGAGTACTTAGGAGACGTAATGGGTGATATTACTTCACGTCGTGGACGTTTAGATGGTATGGAAGCACGCGGAAACGCTCAAGTAATTCGCGCATTCGTTCCATTATCAGAAATGTTCGGATATGCAACAGCATTACGTTCTAATACACAAGGACGTGGTAACTACTCAATGGAAATGGATCATTATGAACAAGTTCCAAAATCAATCGCTGATGAAGTCATCAAAAAACATAGAGGATAATCTAAGTTAATTGATGTTATTCATATAACAACCTCTAATAAGAATTTCTTGCATTCTTATTAGGGGTATTGTAAAATAAAAATTGTTAAATACAAAAAATGTATTACAAAGGAGGATATTAGCAATGGCTAAAGCTAAATTCGAACGTACTAAACCGCATGTTAACATCGGTACAATCGGTCACGTTGACCACGGAAAAACTACATTAACAGCTGCTATCACAACTGTATTATCTAAATCAGGTAAAGCAGAAGCTCGCGCTTACGATCAAATCGATGGTGCTCCAGAAGAGCGTGAACGTGGAATCACTATCTCAACTGCACACGTTGAGTATGAAACAGATGCACGTCACTACGCACACGTTGACTGCCCAGGACATGCTGACTACGTTAAAAACATGATCACTGGTGCTGCTCAAATGGACGGTGGTATCTTAGTAGTATCTGCTGCTGACGGACCAATGCCTCAAACTCGTGAGCACATCTTATTATCTCGCCAAGTTGGTGTACCTCGTTTAGTTGTTTTCTTAAACAAATGTGACATGGTAGACGATGAAGAATTATTAGAATTAGTTGAAATGGAAGTTCGTGACTTATTATCTGAGTACGATTTCCCAGGTGACGAAGTTCCAGTAATCCACGGTTCTGCTTTATTAGCATTACAAGGACAACCTGAATGGGAAGCTAAAATCAACGAATTAATGGCTGCTGTAGATGAGTACATCCCAACTCCAGCTCGTCAAACTGACTTACCATTCTTAATGCCAGTAGAGGACGTATTCTCAATCACTGGACGTGGTACAGTTGCTACAGGACGTGTTGAACGTGGTGTAGTTAAAGTTGGTGACGTTGTTGAAATCATCGGTTACCATGATACAAAATCAACTACTGTAACAGGTGTTGAAATGTTCCGTAAATTATTAGACCAAGCTGAAGCTGGAGATAACATCGGAGCTTTATTACGTGGTGTTTCTCGTGAAGAAATTCAACGTGGACAAGTATTAGCTAAACCAGGATCAGTAAAACCTCATACAAAATTCACTTCTGAGGTTTACGTATTATCTAAAGAAGAAGGTGGACGTCATACTCCATTCTTCGGAAACTACCGTCCTCAATTCTACTTCCGTACAACTGACGTAACTGGAGTTATCCAATTACCAGAAGGTGTAGAAATGGTTATGCCAGGTGACAACGTAGCAATGACTGTAGAATTAATCGCTCCTATCGCTGTTGAAAAAGGAACTAAATTCTCAATCCGCGAAGGTGGACGTACAGTTGGTGCTGGTTCAGTAGTAGATATCTTAGAATAGTCTATACTTTGAATCTTATAGTCCTAGAGTTAATCTCTAGGACTTTTTTTGTTTAAAATAAGAAAAAATATTACCATGGTGATGTGTAAATATATACTTAAAGTTGTGTAATTCTAAATATAGTTGGACTAGAATAGTTGTTAAAATAAAATAGAAAAATTTACTTGTTATAATTGTTTGATTGTTTGTAAGAGATATGTTAAATTTGAATACGTAAATTATTATCGAATGCTAAACCATAAGTGGAATTTCTATTAAATATTAAAAATAAATATTTTATGACAAAAAGCAAAAAAATATTTGCATTTGTTTTAATAATCATGTATAATGGATATGTTGACTTCAGCGTTGAACCGAAAGGTTGCTGACACACCCGGCCGATTTGCCATGGCAAAGTGTCAGGGAATTTTCGTGGAGCTAGTCTATTCCTAAAATAGGCGAAGGGAGGAATAAAAATGGCAAAACAAAAAATCAGAATTCGTTTAAAAGCTTATGATCACAGAATTTTAGATCAATCAGCAGAAAAAATCGTTGAAAGTGCTAAAAAAACAGGTGCTAAAGTAGCAGGTCCAATCCCTCTACCAACTGAAAAGCAAGTTTATACGATCTTACGTGCGGTACATAAGTACAAAGATTCTCGTGAGCAATTCGAAATGCGCACTCACAAACGTCTGATTGACATTGTTGAACCAACACCACAAACAGTTGATTCATTAATGCGTTTAGACTTACCATCTGGTGTAGACATCGAAATCAAATTATAATATATAAACGAAATAGGAGGTGTAACTCATGGCCAAAGGAATCTTAGGTAGAAAAATTGGTATGACTCAAATTTTCTCTGAAGAAGGGAAATTAATCCCTGTAACTGTTGTTCAAGCAACACCTAACGTTGTTTTACAAGTTAAAACAAATGAAACTGACGGATACGAAGCTGTTCAAGTAGGTTTCGAAACTAAGCGTGAAAAATTAGCTAACAAACCTGAAATGGGACATGTTGCTAAAGCTGAAACAGCGCCTAAGCGCTTCATTCGTGAATTCCGTAACTTAGACGTAGCGGAATATCAAGTTGGTCAAGAGATCAAAGTTGACACTTTTGCTGAAGGTGAAATTGTTGACGTAACTGGGAAAACAAAAGGTAAAGGATTCCAAGGTGTTATTAAACGTCATGGACAATCTCGCGGACCTATGGCCCACGGTTCTCGTTACCATCGTCGCCCAGGTTCAATGGGATCGATTGCTGCTAACCGCGTTTTAAAAGGTAAAAAATTACCTGGACAAACTGGTGGAAACATCGTGACTGTTCAAAACCTTGAAATTGTTAAAGTTGATACAGAACGTAACGTTTTATTAATCAAAGGAAATGTACCAGGAGCTAAAAAATCTTTAGTTATGGTTCGTTCTGCTGTTAAAGCAAAATAAGTTTAGTACAGTAGGAAAGGAGGATTCATAATGCCACAAGTAGCATTATATAACCAACAAGGTGCTCAAGTTGGAGAAATCGTTTTAAACGAAGCAATCTTCGGTATTGAGCCTCATAAACAAGCAATGTTCGATGCTGTAATTATGCAACGTGCATCAATGCGTCAAGGAACTCACAAAACTAAAACTCGTACTGAGGTACGTGGTGGTGGACGTAAACCTTGGAAACAAAAAGGTACTGGACGTGCTCGTCAAGGATCTATTCGTGCACCTCAATGGCGTGGTGGAGGAATCGTATTCGGACCAGTTCCACGTAGCTATGCATATAAATTAAACAAAAAAGTTCGTCGCTTAGCTTTAAAATCTGCGTTAGCAACTAAAGTAGTTGAAAATGAAATCGTAGTTTTAGATCAATTAGTGTTCGAAGCTCCAAAAACAAAACAAATGATCAATGTTTTAGGTGCGTTAAATGTTACATCTAAAGCGTTAGTTGTTACTGCTGAGGAAAATGCTGCAGTTGAATTATCAACTCGTAACATCCCAGGTGTTAAAGTTTTAACAGTAAGCCAATTAAACGTATTAGATCTTTTAGATGCAACTAAGTTAGTTATTACTCAAGATGCAGTTAAAAAGATTGAGGAGGTGCTTGCATAATGAAAGATGCTAGAGATATCGTTAAGCGCCCAATTATCACTGAAAAATCTTATGATTTAATGAACGAAGGTAAATTCACTTTCGAAGTTGATAAAAAAGCAAACAAAATCGAAGTTAAACAAGCTTGTGAAGCTTTATTCAATGTAAAAGTTGAAAAAGTAAACATCGTTAACGTTCGTCCTAAAAAACGTCGCGTTGGACGTTATGAAGGATTCAAGCCTTCAATGAAAAAAGCTATTGTAACATTAGCTGAAGGACAAACTATCGAAAAGTTTGAAGTATAATAATTAGCAAAAGGAGGGAACAAGATGCCTGTTAAAAAGTATAAACCAACCACTAATGGTCGTCGTAACATGTCAGTTTTATCATTTGACGAAATTACGACTAATCAACCAGAGAAATCATTATTAGCTCCTTTAAGCAAAAAAGCAGGGCGTAATAATCACGGTCAAATTACAGTGCGTCATCACGGTGGTGGACACAAACGTAAATACCGTATCATCGACTTTAAACGTACAAAAGACGGTATTCCAGGACGTGTTGCTACAATCGAATACGATCCAAACCGTTCAGCAAATATCGCATTAATCAACTATGCTGATGGGGAAAAACGATACATTATCGCTCCAAAAGGATTAAAAGTTGGAATGCAAATTGAATCTGGTGCTAATGCAGATATCAAAGTTGGTAATGCTTTACCAATCATGAGTATCCCAGTTGGTACATTAATTCATAATATCGAATTAAAACCTGGTAAAGGTGGACAATTAGTACGTTCAGCAGGGACTTCTGCCCAAATTTTAGGGCGTGAAGAGCGTTACGTATTAGTTCGTTTAGCTTCTGGTGAAGTTCGTAAAGTATTAGGAACTTGCCGTGCAACTATCGGTGAAGTAGGAAATGCTGACCACGAATTAGTTAACATCGGTAAAGCAGGTCGTACACGTTGGTTAGGTAAACGTCCAACTGTTCGCGGATCTGTAATGAACCCTAATGACCATCCACATGGTGGTGGGGAAGGACGTACTCCAATCGGACGTAAATCTCCAGTTACACCTTGGGGTAAACCAGCTCTTGGTTTAAAAACTCGTAATAAGAAAAAAGCATCAAGTAAATTAATTGTTCGCGGACGCAACAAATAATATAAAAAAATGCTAAATGTTCGAAAGGAGGAAATTTAGAATGGGACGTAGTTTAAAAAAGGGACCTTTCTGTGACGATCATTTAATGAAAAAAGTCGAAGCTGCTAATGCAAACGGAGACAAAAAAATCATTCAAACATGGTCACGTCGTTCAACAATTTTCCCACAGTTTGTAGGACATACAATCGCTGTTTATGATGGACGTAAACATGTTCCTGTATATGTAACAGAAGATATGGTAGGACACAAATTAGGTGAATTCGCACCAACTCGTACATATAAAGGACACATTAAAGAAGATAAAAAAACTAGACGTTAATATTGAGAGGAGGACATGGCTATGGAAGCTAAAGCTATGGCTAGAACAGTTCGCATCGCTCCTCGTAAAGCACGCTTAGTGATTGATTTAATTCGAGGAAAACAAGTTGGCGAAGCATATGCAATTTTAAAACACACTCCAAAAGCGGCATCTCCGATTGTGGAAAAAGTTTTAAAATCAGCTATCGCGAATGCTGAACACAATTTAAACTTAGATATTAATTCATTATATGTTAAAGAAGCATATGTGAATGAAGGAACAACATTAAAACGATTCCGTCCACGTGCACAAGGTCGTGCATCACAAATCAATAAAAGAACATCACATATCACTATCGTGGTTGCTGAAAGAAAATAATTAAAGGAGGGATACGAAGTGGGTCAAAAAGTTAGTCCAATTGGTTTACGTGTTGGTGTAATCCGTGACTGGGATGCTCGTTGGTATGCAAATGATAAAGACTTTGCTACTTTATTACACGAGGATTTAAAAATCCGTGATTTCATTAATAACAAATTCAAAAAAGCTTCGGTATCACGCGTTGAAATTGAACGTGCTAAAAACCGTGTTAATATTATCGTTCATACGGCTAAACCAGGTATGGTAATCGGTCGTGGTGGATCAGAAAAAGATGCAGCAGTTGCTCAATTAGAAAAAATGACAGGTAAACGTGTTTTCATCCGTATCGTTGAAATCAAACGCCCTGAAGTTGATGCTCAATTAGTTGCAAACTCTATCGCAGAACAATTAGAAAATCGTGCTTCTTTCCGTCGTGTACAAAAAGTTGCAATCCAACGCGCTATTAAATTTGGTGCAAAAGGAATTAAAACTCAAGTTTCAGGACGTTTAGGTGGAGCAGATATGGCTCGTGCTGAAGGATATAGTGAAGGAAATGTTCCTTTACATACATTACGTGCTGATATCGATTACGCTACAGCTGAAGCAGATACAACATACGGTAAATTAGGTGTTAAAGTATGGATCTATAAAGGAGAAGTATTACCTACTAAAAACCGTCAAGTAAAGGAGGGTAAATAATATGTTAGTACCTAAACGTACGAAATATCGTCGCCCTCACCGTTTGTCATATGAAGGACAAGCAAAAGGTGGAACAACAGTAGTATTCGGTGAGTACGGAATTCAAGCTACAACTGGTGCTTGGGTAACTAACCGCCAAATCGAGGCAGCTCGTATTGCCATGACTCGTTACATGAAACGTAATGGTCGTGTATGGATTAAAATCTTCCCTCATCAAGCTAAAACTGCTAAACCATTAGAAGTCCGCATGGGATCAGGTAAAGGGGCACCAGACGGATGGGTAGCAGTAGTTAAACCAGGGAAAGTTATGTTTGAAATTGGTGGAGTATCTGAAGAGATCGCTCGCGAAGCATTACGTTTAGCTTCTCATAAATTACCAGTTCAAACTAAATTCGTAAAACGTGTAGACGGTGGTGATAGTAATGAATGCTAAGGAAATCCGTAATTTAACCACTACAGAAATCGAAGCTAAAATTAACGAATTAAAAGATGAGTTATTCAACCTTCGTTTCCAATTAGCTACAGGACAATTAGAAAACACTGGTCGTATTCGTGAAGTACGTAAAGGTATTGCACGTATGAAAACGATCATTAGCGAACGCGAAAATAACAAATAATGAGCTTGAGAGGAGGTTCAATTATGGAACGTACTAAAAAAACTTTTTCTGGACGTGTAGTTTCAGATAAAACAGATAAAACAATTACAGTACTTATCGAATCTTACAAAGTACATCCTCTATACGGTAAACGAGTTAAATATTCAAAAAAATATGCAGCTCATGACGAATTAAATGAAGCACAAGTTGGAGATTTAGTTCGCATCGAAGAATGTCGTCCTATGTCAAAAACTAAAAAATTCCGTTTAGTTGAAATTGTTGAAAAAGCAGTTATTATTTAATTTTATTTATATTTAGTTTACTGGAGTCTTGAAAGGAGGTCCAATCATGATTCAACAAGAAACACGTTTAAGAGTTGCTGATAACTCTGGTGCAAAGGAATTATTAGCAATTAAAATTTTAGGTGGTTCTCACAAAAAAACTGGTAACATCGGTGATGTTATTGTTGCTACAGTTAAGTCAGCAGCGCCAGGTGGAGTTGTAAAAAAAGGTGATGTAGTTAAAGCAGTAATCGTCCGTACGAAAACTGGAGCTCGTCGTGCTGATGGATCATATATTAAATTTGATGAAAATGCAGCAGTTATTATTAAAGACGATAAATCTCCACGTGGTACTCGTATCTTCGGACCAGTAGCTCGTGAATTACGCGATAAAGAATTTATGCGTATTGTTTCATTAGCTCCAGAAGTTCTTTAATTAACACTTAATCCGTAAGATTAGGAGGTGCACATTATGCATATTAAAACTGGAGATAAAGTAGTAGTTATTTCAGGTAAAGATAAAGGTAAAGAAGGTGTTGTTCTTTCAGCTCAACCATCAACTAACAAAGTAACTGTTGAAGGTGTGAATGTTGTTAAGAAACACGTACGTCCTTCTCAAATGAACCCAGATGGTGGTATTGTTGAATTTGAAGCACCAATCCATGCATCTAACGTAATGATCGTAGATCCAAAGAGTGGAAAACCAACACGCGTAGGATTTAAATTCGTTGACGGTAAAAAAGTACGCTTCGCTAAAAAATCTGGTGAAGTTTTATAATAAAGTTTAACAACGAAGGGAGGTAAACCTACATGAATCGTTTACGTCAAAAATATGAAAATGAAATTAAAAACTCAATGGTTGAAAAATTCGGTTATAAATCAGTAATGGAAATTCCTAATATTGATAAAATCGTAATCAACATGGGTATCGGAGAAGCTGTAAGCAACTCTAAAGTATTAGATGAGGCTGTTGCTGAATTAGCGTTAATCACTGGTCAAAAACCAGTTGTTACACGTGCTAAAAAATCAATCGCTGGATTCCGTCTACGTGAAGGAATGCCAATCGGATGTAAAGTTACATTACGTGGTGAGCGTATGTATGATTTCTTAGATAAATTAGTATCAATCTCGTTACCTCGTGTACGTGACTTCCGCGGTGTTTCTAAAAAATCGTTTGATGGACGTGGAAACTATACATTAGGTGTTAAAGAACAATTAATTTTCCCTGAAATCGATTTTGATAAAGTAAGTAAAGTTCGCGGAATGGATATCGTTGTAGTTACAACTGCTAACACAGATGAAGAAGCTCGTGAGTTGTTAACTCAATTAGGGATGCCATTTCAAAAATAATTGATGAAAGGAGGCGTCAATCATGGCTAAAAAATCTATGATTATCAAACAACAGCGTAAACAAAAATTCGAAGTACGTGAATATACACGTTGCGAGCGTTGTGGTCGTCCACACTCTGTCTTACGCAAATTCAAATTATGCCGTATTTGCTTCCGTGAATTAGCATATAAAGGACAAATTCCAGGTGTTAAAAAAGCAAGCTGGTAATAAACTTAATTCTCTATAAACGGGAAGGAGGAAAAATAAATGGTAATGACAGATCCAATTGCAGATATGTTAACACGTATTCGTAACGCAAACCAAATGCGTCATGAAGTGGTTGAGATGCCAGCTTCAAAAATGAAACGTGAAGTATTAGAATTATTAAAGCGTGAAGGTTTCGTTCGCGATGTAGAATATATTGAAGATAATAAACAAGGTGTTTTACGTGTTGCTTTAAAATACGGTAAAAACAACGAACGTGTTATCACAGGATTAAAACGTATCTCTAAACCAGGTTTACGTGTATACGTTAAAAATACAGAGGTTCCTAAAGTATTAAATGGATTAGGTATCGCTATCCTTTCTACTTCTAAAGGAATCATGACTGATAAAGAAGCTCGTCAACAACAAGTTGGTGGAGAAGTATTAGCATACGTTTGGTAATAACAAAGACAGGAGGTGTACATTAATGTCTCGTATTGGTAATAAACCAGTAGCATTACCTTCTGGTGTTGAAGTAATTGTTGCTGAAAATAACTTAGTTACTGTAAAAGGACCTAAAGGGGAACTTACACGTACATTTAACTCAAACATGCAATTTAATGTTGAAGGGAACGAAGTAACTGTAGTTCGTCCTGACGATCAAAAAACTAATAAAATGTTACACGGAACAACTCGTGCTTTATTAAATAACATGGTTGTTGGTGTTTCAGAAGGATTCACTCGTGAATTAGAAATTATCGGGGTTGGATACCGTGCTCAAAAACAAGGAGAAAAACTTGTATTAAGTGCTGGATATTCTCACCCAGTAGAAATGGAAGCACCAGCAGGTGTGACTGTTGAAGTACCTAACAATACAACTGTAGTTGTTAAAGGTATCGATAAACAAGTAGTTGGAGAATTCGCAGCTAATATCCGTGCGGTACGTGCTCCAGAACCTTATAAAGGAAAAGGTATCCGTTATAAAGGTGAACAAGTACGCCGTAAAGAAGGTAAAAAAGCTAAAAAATAATTCGAAAGGGGTGGCCTGAATGATTAAGAAAGTATCACGTAATGAGTTACGTAAACAAAGACATTATCGTGTACGTGCTAAAGTTACAGGAACTGCAGAGCGCCCACGCTTAAATGTTTTCCGCTCTAGCAAACACATTTATGCGCAAATCATTGACGATGTAACTGGTACTACATTAGTTAGTGCATCAACTTTAGATAAAGATTTAAATATCGCTTCTACAGGAAATGTTGAAGCAGCTAAAGCAGTTGGAGCAGCAGTTGCAAAACGCGCTTCAGAAAAAAATATCACAGCAGTTGTTTTCGACCGTGGAGGATATATCTATCACGGACGTGTTGCAGCATTAGCTGAAGCAGCTCGTGAAAATGGATTACAATTCTAATTTAGAAGGAGGGACAAAGATGCGTCAAATCATTGACCCTAGTAACTTAACACTTGAAGAACGTGTTGTTACTATTAATCGTGTAACAAAAGTAGTTAAAGGTGGACGTCGTTTCCGTTTTGCTGCTCTAGTTGTTGTCGGTGACAAAAATGGTCACGTAGGTTTCGGTACTGGTAAAGCTCAAGAAGTACCAGAAGCAATTAAAAAAGCAGTTGAAAGTGCTAAAAAGAACTTAATCTATGTACCTATCGTTGGAACTACAATTCCTCACCAAATCACTGGTGAATTCGGTTCAGGTAGCGTATTATTAAAACCTGCTTCTGCCGGTACTGGAGTTATCGCTGGTGGACCTGTACGTAACGTATTAGAGTTAGCTGGAGTACAAGATATCCTATCAAAATCTTTAGGATCTAACACACCAATCAACATGGTGCGTGCAACAATCAACGGTTTAGAAAATTTAAAAACAGTTGAACGTGTAGCTGAATTACGCGGTAAAACTGTTGAAGAAATCTTAGGATAAGGAGGGAACTCCAATGGCTAAAGAATTACACATTACTTTAACACGTAGTGTAATCGGTCAAAATGAATCTCAACGTGCAACAGTTCAAGCTCTTGGTTTACGTAAAATGAATCAAACAGTTGTTAAAGCTGACAATGTAGCTGTTCGCGGTATGATTAATAAAGTATCTCATTTAGTGACTGTAGAAGAGAAATAATCAAAGGAGGTGACTTTCGGTGAAATTACATGAGTTAACTTATACTGAAGGGTCTCGTAAAGATAGAAAACGTATCGGTCGTGGTCACGGTTCTGGTCAAGGTAAAACTGCAGGTAAAGGACACAAAGGACAAAACGCTCGTTCAGGTGGTGGAGTTCGTATCGGATTCGAAGGTGGTCAAACTCCTTTATTCCGTCGTTTACCAAAACGTGGATTTACAAACATTAACCGTAAAGAGTACGCTATCGTTAATTTAGATCAATTAAATAAATTCGAAGACGGAACAATTGTTACTGCAGAACTTTTATTAGAAACTGGAGTAATCAAAAAATTACATTCTGGGGTTAAAGTTTTAGGACAAGGACAATTAGAGAAGAAATTAACTGTTAAAGCAGCTAAATTCTCAAAAACAGCAGAAGAACGTATTGGAGCTCTAGGTGGATCAATCGAGGTGGTATAATGGCTACTTTCAGTAAAATATGGAAGAACGCTGATTTACGAAAAAGGATTCTATTTACGTTAATGATTTTTATCGTTTATCGTTTAGGATCTTATATTCCTGTGCCAACCATCAACACTTCTGTGTTAGAAGCCTCTGCTCAAACTCCTATGCTTGGGTTTATTGATACATTAAGTGGAGGGGCATTAAAACGATTTTCATTGTTTGCAATGTCTATCTCTCCTTATATTACTGCATCAATTATTATTCAGTTGCTTCAAATGGATGTTATCCCTATTTTGTCTGAATGGGCAAAAGAAGGTGAAACTGGTAAGCGTAAGTTAAATCAATTAACACGCTATGTCACGTTAGTACTTGCCTTTGTACAAGCTATTACAATGGCAATTGGTTTCGACTTAATGTATGGAGGAGTTTTATTAGAAAGTCATTCTATTTTAACTTATCTATATATCGCTCTAACGATGACAGCAGGTACTGCTGTTATGATTTTCCTTGCTGATCAAATAACTAGCAAGGGAATTGGTAATGGTACATCAATGATTATCGTGGCAGGTATTTTATCTCGTGTTCCATATATGCTAAACGATTTATACACGAAATACTTGGTAAATATAACACTTTCAAATGTATTAGCATTTATTTCAGTGCTTGCACTATTGCTTTTAACAATTATTGCTGTTATATATTTACAAAGCGCAACTAGAAAATTACCAATTCAATATGCAAATAGACATAATTCAGCACAGTTATCAGGACGAAAAGATTCATTTATCCCATTGAAGTTAAATTCAGCAGGTGTAATTCCAGTAATCTTCTCGGTTTCATTAGTGAGTTTACCGTTAACTGTAGTATCGTTTCTTCCTGAATCAGGAGTTACGAAATGGATTACAACAATTTTTGACTACACACAACCAATTGGATTTATTTTATATGTTGTATTAATCGTTGCTTTCACTTACTTCTACGCTTTCGTACAAGTAAGTCCTGAAAAAGTGGCTGAAAACCTTAAAAAACAAGGATCTTATATTCCAGGCGTTCGTCCGGGTGCGGATACTGAAGAATATCTATCTAAAGTATTATCACGTATCACTTTTATTGGAGCTATTTATCTAGTTGTTATTGCGGGTCTACCAATCTTATTTGGCGCAATCACTGATTTACCTAGTAGTGTAGAAATTGGTGGTACTAGCTTACTGATTGTTGTAGGAGTTGCAATTGAAACTGCTAAGCAAATCCAAACAAAAACAATGGATCAAAAATATAGAGGATTCATCAAATAATCGAGGTGATATGATGAAAATCGTATTTATGGGGCCTCCAGGTGCTGGTAAAGGTACTCAAGCAGAAAAAATTATTGAAACTTATCAAATTCCACATATCTCAACTGGTGATATGTTTAGGAAAGCGATAAAAGACCAAACTGAATTAGGTATGGAAGCTAAACGTTACATGGATCAAGGTGCACTTGTACCTGACCATGTTACAATTGGTATAGTAAAGGATCGCTTGTCTGAATCAGATTGCAAGTCGGGATTCCTGTTAGATGGTTTTCCACGAACAGTAGATCAGGCAAAAGCCTTAGATGAAATACTGACTTCGCTTGATTCAAAGATTGATTATGTAATTAATATTGATGTTGATTTAAATATTCTTAAAGAGCGCTTAACAGGACGTCGTATTTGTCGTTCTTGTGGAGCAACTTATCATAAAATCTTCAATCCATCTGCAGTTGAGGGTGTTTGCGACAAATGTGGTGGCGAATTATATCAACGTAAAGATGATAATGAAGAAACGGTTGGTAATCGCTTAGATGTTTACGTTAATCAAACTAAACCATTATTAGATTATTACTCTTTAGCAGGAAATCTTGTTAATATTAATGGTCAGCAATCAATTGATCTTGTATTTGAAGAGATTCAAAACGTACTCGGAGGCAATAATTAATGATTATTTGTAAGACTCCACGCGAAATTGAAATTATGCGAGAAGCTGGGCGTATTGTTGCTTTGGCTCATCATGAGGTCCAAAAACACATTAAACCTGGCGTAACAACAAAACATTTAGATAAAATTGTTGAGGATGTTATTCGCAGTCAAGGCGCTATACCTTCTTTTAAAGGTTATCATGGATTCCCTGCAAGTATTTGTGCATCAGTTAATGATGAGCTTGTACATGGTATACCAGGAAATCGTGTACTAAAAGAAGGAGATATTATCTCAATTGACATTGGTGCAAAATATAATGGATACCACGGAGATTCAGCTTGGACTTATCCAGTTGGTAAAATCTCAGATGAAGCTCAACATTTACTTGATGTTACAAAAGAATCATTATTTATCGGTTTAGAATTTGCAAAAGCGAATAATCGTTTATCTGATATTTCTCATGCGATTCAAACGTATGTAGAATCTCATAATTATTCAATTGTTCGTGAGTATGCGGGTCATGGTGTCGGTCAAGATCTCCATGAAGATCCTTCTATTCCACATTACGGACCTCCAGGACGAGGACCAAGATTGAAAACAGGTATGACTTTAGCTATTGAACCTATGGTTAATTTTGGTGAGAGATACGTTCGTACTCTTGCTGATAATTGGACTGTAGTAACAAGAGATAAGAGTATCTGTGCTCATTTTGAACATACTGTTGTCATCACTGACGATGGATATGAAATATTAACTAAGTTATAAAGATAAGGAGGCATAATCAATGGCTAAGCAAGACGTTATTGAAGTAGAAGCTACCGTTATCGATAATTTGCCAAATGCTATGTTTAAAGTAGAATTAGAAAATGGTCATCAATTAATAGCTCACGTTTCTGGTAAAATCCGTATGAACTTCATTCGTATTTTACCAGGTGATAAAGTAACAGTAGAATTATCTCCTTATGATTTAACACGTGGGCGCATTACATATCGTCATAAATAGAGACTCCGATATAATCAAAAATGAGGAGGTTTTAATTCATGAAAGTAAGACCATCTGTAAAACCTATCTGCGATAAATGTAAAGTTATTCGCCGTAAAGGTAAAGTAATGGTAATTTGTGAAAATCCAAAACATAAACAAAAACAAGGATAAGCTTTAGGAGGTGCAATGTATGGCACGTATTGCTGGTATCGATATTCCTCGCGATAAACGCGTTGTAATTTCATTAACATACATCTACGGAATCGGTAAACCAACAGCTCAACAAATTTTAGCTGCAGCTGGTGTATCTGAAGATACACGTGTACGCGATTTAACTGAAGATGAGTTAAACCGTATTCGTACTGAAGTAGATAAATTAAAAGTAGAAGGTGACTTACGTCGTGAAATCTCATTAAACATCAAACGTTTAATGGAAATTGCGTCATTCCGTGGTGTTCGCCACCGTCGTAGCTTACCAGTACGCGGACAAAACACTAAAAATAATGCGCGTACTCGTAAAGGTCCACGTAAAACAGTTGCTAATAAGAAAAAATAGTTAGGAGGGTCATCACATGGCACGTAAACAAGTTACTCGTAAACGTCGTGTTAAAAAGAATATTGCTACAGGTGTAGCACATATCCACTCGACTTTCAATAATACAATTGTTACGATTACTGATCCTCATGGAAATGCAATCTCATGGTCAAGTGCAGGTGCATTAGGATTCAAAGGTTCTCGTAAATCAACTCCATTTGCTGCTCAAATGGCATCAGAAGCTGCTGCTAAAGCTGCAATGGATCATGGTATGAAGAGTGTAGACGTTACTGTTAAAGGACCTGGTCCTGGTCGTGAAGCTGCTATCCGTGCTTTACAAGCAGCAGGATTAGATGTAACAGCTATCAAAGACGTTACTCCAGTACCTCACAATGGTTGTCGTCCACCAAAACACCCACGTGGTTAATCAGGAAGAAATTTGAAAGTAGTACCCTACTATTAAGCGATCCTGAGGAGGGAAATCGATGTTAGAAATCGAAAAACCAAGAATTGAAGTTGAAGAATACATCAAAGATGAATTCTATGGGAAATTTGTTATTGAGCCTCTTAAACGTGGATATGGTACTACGTTAGGGAATTCCTTACGTCGAGTATTACTATCATCACTTCCTGGAGCTGCAGTAACATCTATCTCTATAGAGGGAGTTCAACATGAATTTACCGCTATCGATGGTGTAGTAGAAGATGTAACACAAATCATTTTAAATTTAAAAAACTTAATCTTATCAATTGATACAGAAGAAGTTAAAGAACTTCGTATTGATGTAGCTCGTGAAGGTGCAGTTACTGCAGCTGATATCGAGTGTGACGAAGAAGTAACTATCATCAATCCTGAATTACACATTGCTACATTATCAGCTACTGGTCGTTTACGTATGACTATGAAAGCTCGTCGTGGTAATGGATATGTAGGTGCTGATGATAACAAAAAGTTACTTGAAAGCGCAGGAGAGATCGCTATCGACTCTATCTACACACCAGTTACACGTGTATCTTATGATGTTGAAAAGACTCGTGTTGGTCAAGATGCATCTTACGATAAATTAACATTAGAAGTTTGGACAAATGGAAGTATTAATCCACAAGAGGCTATCTCTGTAGCATCTAAAATCTTAGTTGAACACTTCAGTATTTTAGTTAACTTAAATGAAGCAGGGCAACTTGCATCATTTATCGTTGAACGTGAAGATGAAGAGAAAAACAAAGTATTAGAAATGCCAATTGAAGAGTTAGACTTATCAGTTCGCTCTTATAACTGTTTACGTCGTGCTGGAATCAATACAGTAGAAGAATTAGCTCGTCATTCTGAAGAAGATATGATGAAAGTTCGTAACTTAGGTAAAAAATCATTAAAAGAAGTTAAGGATAAACTTGACGAATTAGGATTAAGCTTAGGTTGCACTAAATAGATAATCTATTTTTTATAAATGTTATATTCCATTTTTTCAATGGAAGGAGGAATTTTAAGTGGCTTACAGAAAATTAGGACGTCTTAGTCATCAACGTAAAGCAATGTTACGTGATTTATCAACTGATTTAATTATCAATGAACGTATCGTTACAACTGAGGCTCGCGCTAAAGAATTACGTTCAGTAGTTGAAAAATTAATTACTTTAGGTAAACGCGGAGACTTACATGCTCGTCGTCAAGCAGCTGCATATGTACGTGCAGAAATCGCTAACGATGAAACTGGAGCAACTGCAGTTCAAAAATTATTCTCTGATATCGCACCTCGTTACGCTGAGCGTAATGGTGGATACACTCGTATCTTAAAAGTTGGACCTCGTCGTGGGGATGCAGCTGATATGGTAGTTATCGAGTTAGTATAATTTTAAAAACCTTAAAACTATCTTTGATATGTTTTAAGGTTTTTTTTTGTTTAAAGAAACATACTAATTCTGTACGGTGATTATGATTGTTTTAATGATAATATTAGGATGTTTTTTTAAAAATGAACCGATTTTGTTGGAAAAATGTGTTAGTTTATTCTTTTAATTTACAAGGAAAGATTTATATTTTTTGTAAGTATGATATAATAAAAATGTTGTAAAAAGGAGGCCGACAGTTTGATTAATACAGTAGAAGATTTTACTTTTTTAAATCTGGTATTAGTGGGATTAGATGTTTATTTTGTATGGTTAATTATCTATTATGTTTTAAGATTAATTAAATCAAATGTACGTGCCGTTCAAATTTTAAAGGGTGTCATTTTGATTTATATCATTGACATCATCAGTCAAGTTTTTGATCTCTATACATTAAATTCACTTATAGGGAATGTTATTGACTGGGGCCTACTTGCAATTATAATCGTTTTCCAACCTGAGATTCGTAGTGGTCTTGAACAAATCGGCCGTAATAGCACTTTAAATAGGGAAAAAAATATTTTAGGTGATCGGGACATTGTTAGTATATTAACTAATTCAGTGGAATTTTTAGCTAAACGTCGCATTGGGGCATTAATAGTCATTGAAAGAGGGGTCAAATTAGATGAGTTTATTACCCCATCTACTATTGTTGATGGAGAGATATCTCAAGAACTTTTAACAACTATTTTCGTACCTACTACACCATTACATGATGGAGCTGTTATGATTCGCGATGGTAAATTATACTGTGCCGGAGCTTATTTACCGTCTACAAGACGTGAGGATATAAATAAGGCATTTGGTACACGTCATAGAGCAGCTATTGGAATTAGTGAAATTTCTGATAGTATTACTTTAGTTGTTTCAGAAGAAACAGGAAGATTCTCTATTGCATATAAGGGAGAACTAAAGGTTTATGATCAAGTAGATTTATTCTCAAGGGATTTAAAACAGTATCTAAGTTAGAATGAAATGGTAAGGGCGGTGTCACAATGAAAAACCCATTTTTTAAAAAATCAGCTAAAGCAAACAAAAATCAGAAACCTGACGTTGATTCAAATGAAATTGCTCGTCAGATTGCAATTGAAACAGTAAAAGATACTGAAAAGTTTTTTCAGAAAATTTCTTCGTTCTTCAAGAATATATGGAGATTTTTAACTACTCCTAGTTTGATTTTAGGTATTTTAAAGGTTAATAATCTTGATCATTTTTATGAGAGTTTTTTAAGAAATGAGAAGTTAACTAAAATTTTAGCTTTAATCGTTGCCATTATTGTTGCTGCAAGTACTAGATATGCACCAAGTGTTACTGAAAGGTATTCAGTAGATATTAATAGTTATCCACTTGTTTCATATTATGATAAAGAGCGGATGGTAATTGAAGGACTTCCTGACACTGTTGATGTTACGTTAATAGGGGATAAGAGTCAGGTTGATATTGCTAAAACAAAAGGTAGTTTTGAAATTTATGCAGATTTAACAGATTTACCTCCTGGTACGCATAAAGTTAATTTAGCTTATAGTAAATTAGGGGATAAATTAGATGTTAAAATTGATCCAAGTACAATCGTTGTTACGATTATGGCGTTAACAGAGACTGATAAAAAAGTTCAGGCAGATTTTGTTAATTTAGATCAGATTGATGAAATGTATGTTTTAAGTGAACCTCAATTGGCACTAGATACTGTAAAAATAAAAGGTCCTCAAACAGTAGTTGACCAAGTGGCAAGTGTTAAGGCAATTATTGATGTTTCAGATTTAACAAAATTAGCTGACTATGAAGCTCCTGTTTTTGCTTATGATAAACTAGGTAATAAACTAGATGTAGAAATTAAACCAGACAAGTTATCAGCAACTGTCCAAGTGACAAGTCCGAGTAAAGTAGTACCAGTAGAGGCAATTGTAACTGGGAATGCACCAGATGGGTATAGTGTTAGTGGATTGACTTTAACGCCATCCGAGGTTAAATTATATGGTGAAGCTTCTCAACTTGAAACTTTCGAGAAATTACAAATTCAGGTTGACTTGTATCAATTGGATGAGAATAATGAGTTGATTGTTAAATTAGATAAGCCGGAAAATATTCATAAAATGGATGCCGACACAATTAAAGTAAAGGTGACGTTTGAGGAAACACAAACGAAGGTATTAGAAGATGTTTCAGTAGACTTTAAAAACTTAGATGCTAACTATCGTATTAAAGCAAAAACTTTAGAGGATGCGATGTTAGATGTTACGTTAAAAGGGTCAACGACAAAGTTGAATTCTATATCAAGTGATGATATAAAAATATATATCGATCTTATGGGATATGGTGTTGGTGAATATGAAGTGCCAATTACTATTGAAGCTCCAACTGGTGTGTTAGTTGAGTCTAATAAGTCTAAGGTTAATGTCATAATTACAGAATAAAAGTGAGGTTATTATATATGGGAAAATACTTTGGAACAGATGGAATTCGAGGAGTAGCAAATACTGAGCTAACTCCAGAATTCGCATTAAAATTAGGACGTATTTTAGGACATCATTTAAAGGAAAAAAATACTCGTCCTAAGGTTTTAATCGGGCGCGATACTCGTATTTCTGGTGAATTATTAGAAAGTGCCTTAATTGCAGGTCTAGTGTCATCTGGTGCTGATGTATTAACGCTTGGTGTGATTACCACTCCAGGAGTAGCTTACTTAACAAAAAATTTAGATGTTGATGCGGGAGTTATGATTTCTGCTTCTCATAATCCAGTTCAAGATAATGGAATTAAAATTTTTAGCCATAGTGGATATAAATTAAGTGACCAAGAAGAAGAAGAAATCGAAGCTTTAATTGATTCAAGTGATGAACTACCACGTCCAATTGCTGGTGAAATCGGACGTGTTGAAGATTTCCAAATGGGATCTCAAAAATATGTGAACTTTATTAAAGGAACTGTTGGTCAAAAATTAACGGGATTAAAGATTGTATTAGATTGTGCGAATGGAGCAAGTTCAGCATTAGCACCTCAATTATTTGCTGATTTAGATGCTGATATTGTAACTGTATCATCTAATCCAGATGGAATTAATATTAATCATAATTGTGGTTCAACTCATCCGGAAAACTTAGCAAAAGAAGTCGTGAAGCATGAAGCACATTTAGGATTTGCTTTTGATGGAGACTGTGATCGTTTAATTGCGGTTGATCATAATGGAAACATTATTGATGGTGATTACATTATGTTTATCGTTGGTCGCTATTTAAATGAAAAAGGATTATTAAAACAAGGAACAGTCGTTTCAACTGTTATGAGTAACTTAGGATTCTATAATGCTGTTGAAGCTAATGGATTACATAGTGTCCAAACGAAAGTTGGAGATCGTTATGTTCTAGAGGAAATGTTGAAAAATGATTACAACTTCGGTGGAGAACAATCAGGACATTTAATCTTCTTAGATTATGGAACAACTGGAGATGGAATGTTAAGTGCAGTTCAATTAGCTAAAATTATCGTTGAAAAAGGTCAATCACTTGCTGATTTAGCTAAAGAAATGCCTAAGTATCCTCAGTTATTAAAAAATCTTCGTGTTGAAGATAAAAATGCCATGATGACCAATGAGGCTATTTTAGCTGTGATTGCTGAAGTAGAGGCAGAAATGAATGGTAAAGGCCGCGTCTTAGTTCGTCCTTCAGGAACGGAACCATTAGTTCGTGTTATGGTTGAAGCTGAAACAGAAGAGTTATGTGAAAGCTATGTAGAGCGTATCTTAGCTATTGTAGAAAAAGAATTGAAATAGTAGTTAAAAAGGAGTGATTTATCACTCCTTTTTATGTTTTTTTAGGTATAAATATAAAATAGCATTTTAAAATCATTAGCATATGATATAATGGAAATGTTGCTTTCATAGTGGGAAGGAGGGTAGCAAGGGTAGAAAGAAGATCTATTCATATTAAGCGCCAGAGCTGTGTTTTAGGGTAGGAGCAGCTGACGAGGTGAAGGTTAATCGATTTTTCGGCGGATGCCTTCCGGCTGGATATCTCAGTCGTAGTCTTCAAACAAAACTAAGAGGTAACTCTTACGACAAAATTGAAGAAAAAGATAAATAGAAAGCAGCTCTAACTAAATTATATTAAATAAGGAGTTGTGAATTTTTATGTGTGGAATCGTTGGATATATTGGTGGGCAAGACGTTAAAGATATTTTATTAAATGGGTTAGAAAAATTAGAGTATCGTGGATATGATTCAGCAGGAATTGCAGTTGTGAACGAGGCAGGAGTTCATATTTTTAAAGATAAGGGACGTATTGCACATTTACGTACAGTCGTTGACGAAACAGTTTTATCAACAGTAGGAATTGGGCATACACGTTGGGCAACTCATGGAGCACCAAATCAACGTAATTCTCATCCTCATCAATCAAGCACTGGTCGTTTCACAGTTGTGCATAACGGTGTGATTGAAAATGAATTAGAATTACGTAAAGAGTATTTACCAAACTACAACTTTATTTCAGATACTGATACTGAAGTGATTGTTGCCTTAATCGAAAAATTTGTTTTAGAAAAAGAAGATGTTGAGTTAGCGATTCGCCACGTGATGAGTATTTTACACGGATCTTACGCTTTAGGAGTCATCGATGCACAGAATCCTGAAGTATTATATGCTGCTAAAAACAAGTCGCCAATGTTAATTGGGTTGGGTGAAGGATTCAATATGATTGGATCTGATGCAATGGCAATGTTACAGTGTACAAATCAATTCGTTGAAATTGAAGATGAAGAATTTATTAAATTAACTCGTGAAGAGGTTACCATTTATAACTTATTAGGAGTTAAAATTAAACGTGATCCATTCACAGCAGAACTTGATGCATCTGACATCGAAAAAGGAACATATCCTCATTACATGTTAAAAGAAATTGATGAGCAACCCTATGTTATTCGACGTATTGTTGAACAATATTTCGAGGATGGAGAAATTAAAATTGATCCAGAAATCGTCAAAGCTGTCAGTGAAGCAGATCGATTATATATTGTGGCTGCTGGGACAAGTATGCATGCTGGTTTCGTAGGAAAGCAAATGTTTGAACAATTAGCGGCGATTCCAACTGAAGTTCATATTTCATCTGAATTTGTTTATAATACGCCAGTTATCAGTCAAAATCCTTTATTCATCTTTATTTCTCAATCAGGAGAAACAGCAGATAGCCGTGCTGTATTAGTTAAAATTAAACAATTAGGATATAAATCATTAACCATTACAAATGTACCGGGATCAACTTTATCTCGTGAAGCAGACCATACTTTATTATTATATGCAGGTCCTGAAATTGCAGTTGCTTCAACAAAAGCATATACCGCTCAAGTAGCCGTTCAAGCGATCTTAGCTGCTCGTGTAGGAGAAAATCATAATTTAGATTTATCACGTGAATTAGCCATTGTTGCAAATGTCATGGAAAGTATTACAGATGATAAAGAGCAATTCGCTGATATTGCAAAAGATTACTTAACAGCTCGTAACTGCTTCTATATTGGTCGTCATGTTGATTACTATGTCGCACTTGAAGCGTCATTAAAATTAAAAGAAATTTCTTATATTCAAACGGAAGGATTCGCAGCAGGAGAATTAAAACACGGAACGATTGCTTTAATTGAAAAAGGGACTCCTGTTATTGCGATTGTCTCTCAAGAGTCTGTTAACTTAAATACACGTTCAAATGTGAAAGAAGTTAAAGCTCGTGGAGCAAATACAGTTGTCATCTCATTAAAATCATTAAGTTCTGAAACTGACCAAATTGTGATTGATGACGTACATCCATTACTAACACCATTAGTAACCGTTGTGCCAACACAATTAATTTCTTATTATGCGGCATTACAACGCGGATTTGATATCGATAAACCACGTAACTTAGCGAAATCTGTAACAGTTGAATAAAATGAATACTCCCCTAATGGGGAGTATTTTTTTGAGTTATAATAGTTGCAAATACATCCTAATGGTGATAGGATAGGTAGGGTATAAAATTTTTGACATGCGGTGAGATCATGAACGAGTCAATTGGTAAATCAATGTCTATTATTTATAGATATCGTCAGATTCTAATTAATCATAAATTGAAGCCTTATGATTTAGGATATGGACAATACATCTTTTTAATAAATATAGAACGTAATTTAGGAATTAGTCAAAAAGAGCTAACTAAATTAGTAATGATTGATAAGGCAACAACAGCAAAAGCTTTAAAAAAGTTAGAGGAAAATGATTATATTTATCGCGTTTGTAATTCAAATGATCGACGATATAATCAATTATATTTAACTGAGAAGGCACATGAATTGATGCCAGTGATAATTAAGGTTTTAGAAGAAATTACAGATGAGTTAGTTGAAGGCTTAACCGATGAGGAATGTGAACAATTTTCAGCTATCTCTGACAAAATTTTATGTAATGCTATTTCTGCTGTTGAAGATTTAAGAAATGAAAAATAGCTATAAGGTTATTTTTTATTTAAATTAGTTGCAGATACACTGTATTTAAGGAGGAGTTAAAATGAATAAACCAAATGTTTTGGGAGAAGAGAAGGTTTCTAAGTTGCTAATTCAATTCTCTGTTCCAGCGATTATTGGGATGATGGTTAATACCTTGTATAATATTGTTGACCGGATGTATATTGGAAATATTCCTGAGGTTGGAGGGCTAGCTTTAACTGGGGTCGGAATTACGATGCCAATTATGACGATTATTATGGCGTTTGGGATGCTAGTTGGCCTTGGAACAAGTGCTCGTATTTCATTAAAGTTAGGGCAGCATAAAAGAGATGAGGCGCAGCACCATTTAGGGAATGCTTTCGTTTTAATATTAATTTTAAGTTTGTTAATAACAGTTGTCGGTCTCTTATTTATGGACCCGATTTTATCAATGTTTGGGGCAAGTGCTGATACAGAGATTTATGCTTCACAATATATGCAAATTATCTTTATCGGGACAATCTTTAATATGATGAGTTTTGGATTAAATCACTCGATTCGTAGTGATGGTAATCCAAAAATTGCAATGTTATCAATGTTAATTGGGGCAGGTATTAATATTTTATTAGATCCTATTTTTATTTTCGTATTAGGACTTGGTGTACGAGGAGCAGCTATTGCGACTGTTTTATCTCAGATTGCATCATCGATTTGGATTTTATATTATTTCACTAAAGGTAAAAGTAATATTAAAATTACACGTCAAAGTATGAAGTTAGATAAGGTAATTATTCTTAGTATTTTCTCGATTGGAATGAGTCCATTTGCGATGCAAATCGCACAAAGTATTGTCCAAGTTATTTCAAATAACTCACTAAAAATGTATGGTGGAGATTTAGCAATTGGTGCTATGGCCATTGTAAGTAGTATCTCGTTAATCTTTACGATGCCATTATTCGGTCTAAATCAAGGTTCACAGCCAATTATCGGGTTTAATTATGGTGCAAAAAAATACCATCGTGTTAAACAAGCTGTAACGTACGCAGTTATTGTTGCAACAATTATCGTGACGTTTGGATGGATTGTGATTCAGACGTATCCAGAAGCGTTAATTCGTTTGTTTAGTAATGATGCAAGTTTATCAGAGATGGCAACAGGTGGATTGAAAATCTTCTTATTCATGTTACCAGTGCTCGGATTCCAAATCATTAGTTCAAACTTCTATTTATCAATTGGTAAAGCAAAAGTTTCGATGTTTTTAAGTTTATTGAGACAAGTGATTTTATTAATTCCTTGTTTACTTATCTTGCCTCATATCGGTGGTTTAGGATTAACGGGTGTTTGGTTAGCAGGGCCAGTAGCTGATGGATTAGCATCTTTAATTACAGGAATCATTTTCTTCCGCTCGGTACGTGGCTTAAAAGAAGCTAAAGAACCGCAATTGGAGGTAACTCATCCAGAGAAAATTATGCAGGCATAATATTTCGATTGATTTTGAACGCTTAAATAGTCTAAGATAGATGTAAGGAGGCGTTAGTGATGAGTAAACTGTTGATTAAAGTTGAAAATATGAGCTGTCAACATTGTGTGAAATCTATTCACGATGCTGTGGCAGGAATTACTGGTGTTAAAGAAGTAAAAATTGATTTGAAGACTAAGCTAGTTCAAATTGATTATGATGAAAAGTTTATTAGTCAGTTTATTTTGATTGAAAAAATAGAAGATCAAGGTTTTAATATCCAATTATAGTAAAAGAAGTGTGCAAATGCACACTTCTTTTTGTTTATTTTATAAGATATAATTAGACACAAGATAAGGTTATTCGGGATGACTTATCTTATAAAACAGGGATAGCAAAAAAACATCTTTCTTTTTAAAGATGTTTTTTTCATTTAGTAATAGTTATTGGATGGGATGAGTTACATCATATTTAATTTTATTCTTGTCAAAACCAATTATTTCAAGGTGTCGATCGAGCATAGTTGAAATTCGGGAGCTTCCAAGTAAGTTGTAAAATTCATACGCTCTACGGAAATGGAACGTGGCATGTTCCTCATCTCCTAAAAAATGAAGTGCTGTAGCTTTAGTGGCATTTAAATCTCCAGCATAGATATAGACGAATTTACAATTAGATAGATTAATTCCTTTAGTTGCTATCTCGATACATTTAACATAATTTTTCTCTTGTAGGTAAAATTGCGCTAAATAGAAATAAGCTCTTAAAATATGGAGTGTTTCGACATTTTCATAATTTGCTAACCGACTTTCAACTGATGTTGTTAATAATTCAATTGCTTCTTGACGTTGTCCAAGTGTGAATAAGCAAGTAGCTTTGTCAGTATTAATCCCGATTTCTTCAATTGTAAAGATATGAAGTCTTTCACTCCCTGTTTCGTCCATTAAAGAAAAAGTGCGAAGAGCCTCATTAAAATATTCAAGTGCCTTAGCAGCATTTTTATATTTTTTGAGCTGAACCACTCCTTGTTGATAAGTATAGGCTTGTTTTCCTACTCCATATTGAAAATCGGGAAGGTTGGCACATTTTTGAAGAAGTTGTTCTAAAAGGTCGTAATTGCCCATTGTTGTACATTGCTTCATTTGATGCATATAGTCACTTGTTTGCTCAAAGTTAATGTAATAACACTGTTCAATTAAGACACGAATATCAACACGCAATTTATTACAAAGTTGATAGAGAAGCTCAAGACTAGGATTGCGTTTACCATTTAAGATTTTGTTTAAATGATCCCGAGGTGTAATGCCAGCAGCGAGTTCACTTTGTGTCATCCCTTTTTCTTGAGCAATTTCTTTTAATTTCTGTGTAAGAAGTTGAAAGTTAATATAATAACCGTTCAAATTGGGATATTCTGTCTTTTCCATTTTGTCCTCACTTCTATTAAGTTTATTTATTTATATTATAAAATATAATGATAGTATAAATCTATACGAGAACGTTTCTATAAACATTAAAA
The DNA here is from genome assembly GCF_000191865.1 of Turicibacter sp. HGF1. Taxonomy (NCBI): domain Bacteria; kingdom Bacillati; phylum Bacillota; class Erysipelotrichia; order Erysipelotrichales; family Turicibacteraceae; genus Turicibacter; species Turicibacter sp. HGF1. The sequence continues at coordinate 25,208 of NZ_AEXQ01000097.1, read as the reverse complement.
TATGTAATAATGCCTTTTAGTATCCTAATTTAGGGGAAGAGAGAGTTTTTTTTAATCTTTTTCTATGTTATAATATGAAACTGTAACATTATAAAATCCTCATGCTGTTGGCAGAATCCAGCGTTATCAAAAATAGGAGGTCTAGTTTAGCGAACGTTAGGCTTATTTTGCTATGCGTTTGTTTAATCATGATCTTATCTGCTCCTGTTTTTTATTAGGAGTTTTTTTTATTGTTATAAAGTTTAAAGGTAAGGGTGACTAGTATGACAAATGAATTAATTGCACTATTATTTGTGTGTACAAACTTTGGTTTAGTTGTGTTAAGCTACAAGTTATTTGGACGCAAGGGGCTATATGCTTATATTGTAATGAGCGTTATTGCGGCTAATATTCAAGTAGCAAAGACAACGACTATTTTCGGTATTGTAACAACCTTAGGAAATACAATGTTTAGTGGTATTTTCTTATCAACAGATCTATTAAGTGAAAAGTATGGAGTAAAAGCTGCAAAGTCAGCCGTATTTATGGGATTCTTTACGCAGTTATCATTTTTAATTGTGACTCAATTTTCATTATGGTTTAAACCAGAAGCATCTGACTGGGCACAACCGTATATGGAAGGTTTATTTGGTTTAGCGTTACCAGTATTCACGATTGCAGGACTATGTTCGTTCTTAGTTTCTCAAAGCATTGATGTTTATATTTTCCACTTTATTAAGGAAAAGTTTCCTCATGATAAGTGGTTATGGTTACGTAATAATGGAAGTACTTTATTAAGTCAGTTAATAGATACTTTCATTTTCACAGCGATTGTGTATATGTTTGGATTATGGGAATTAGATGCGGCTATATCAATTTTCTTTGTTACATATTTTGTTAAAGCTATCTTAAGTATTTGCGATACTCCATTTGTTTATTTATTGAAAAAGGTAAAACCGTTAGATTTATAACAATTATATATGTGATAATATAATATTTTTAGAAGGTCAGATTATTCTGACCTTTTTTCTATAATGATGTAAATAAAGGGGGAGAGATTATGGAGTTAAAGTTTGTAAAAGATAATGAAGTTAAGTTAGAGTGGTTCGGCGATAATGAAAGTTACGGGAGATTTTTAAGTAATCTTGTTTCGTGCGACAAGAAGCATGCTGTTTATCTTGATGAGTTGATGAAGTGGATGAGGATGCGAAGTCTAGACTTGTAGCGGGAATTAAGTCGAAATATAAGAATAAGGATTTTTGAGGAAGGACGTTATTGTCGTTCAGAGCATTTAGAGGATAGTTTGTTGAATGATGAGCGCTTGAATGAGAGTTATCTAGTTAAGTTAAGTGATAAGCAGAATGTGTGAGATTATATTCGAAACAATTGGTCGACATTTATATAATCATGGCTATTTAAGTCGTTTAGAAAACGGGGCAGAGTATAAGAGGGTAAAATAAAAAGCAGAGCTAAGCTCTGCTTTTTATTCTTCCATGAAGTCTTTTAAACGACGGCTTCTTGAAGGGTGGCGTAATTTACGTAAGGCTTTCGCTTCAATTTGGCGAATACGTTCACGAGTTACACCGAATTCTTTTCCTACTTCTTCAAGTGTACGTGTATGTCCATCTTCAAGACCGAAACGTAAACGAAGAACTCGTTCTTCACGGTCTGTTAATGTTTCTAAAACTTCGGCTAATTCTTTTTTAAGCATTTCATTTGATGTGAAGTCTGATGGTGATAAAGCATCAGCATCTGGAATGAAATCTCCTAAACTTGAATCAGCTTCATCACCAACTGGTGATTCTAATGAAATTGGTTCTTGAGAGATTTTTAAAATTTCACGTGCTTTTTCGGGTGTAATTTCCATTTTTTCAGCAATTTCTTCTGGTAATGGCTCACGACCTAATTCTTGGACTAATTGACGTTGAATACGTACTAGTTTGTTGATTGTTTCAATCATGTGAACTGGAATACGGATGGTACGTGCTTGGTCCGCAATGGCACGTGTAATGGCTTGGCGAATCCACCATGTGGCGTATGTTGAGAATTTGAATCCTTTACGGTAGTCAAATTTTTCTACTGCTTTGATTAATCCCATATTTCCTTCTTGAATTAAATCAAGGAATAACATTCCGCGTCCGATATGACGGCGAGCAATACTTACAACTAATCGTAAATTCGATTCAACCAGACGTTTTTTAGCGTATTCGGCTTCGTGAAGAACACGATCAGCTTCTTCCTCTGTTAATTCAGTAATTCCAACTAATAATTCATTTCCATCATGAGCTTCACCGGCATCTTGAATAAGTAAATCGATACGATCTATTAATTCTTGAGGTAATGCTTCATTTTGACGACGGTATTTTAATATTTCTTCTAAAATATCTCCGCGTTCGATTTTTTTAGCAAATTTGATTTCTTCTTGGCTTGATAATAACTCAACGCGTCCGATTTCTTTTAAATACATGTGAACTGGATCGCTAAGTTTTAATTGTGAAGTAATCTCGAATGCGTCAAATGGTTCTTCATCTTCTTCTTCAATTTTAAAGTCTGCTGGAATATTTTCCTCTTCCTCATTTTCTTCAAAATCAGCTTCTTCAGTTGTTGTTTGTTCCTCTTCAGTGTTTTGCACTTTTGGTGTTTCTTTAACTTCTTTTTTGACTTTAGGAGTCTCAACCACTTTTTTGGCTTTTACGATATCAATTTGTTCAGATTCGTATAAATCTAAAAATGAACTAATCATTTCAGGATCTAATTGTACTTCCGCAAAACTATTATTAATTTCATCGTACGTTAAATAACCACGTTTTTTACCTAATTTAATTAACTTATCGTTAATTTCAAGAATTTTTTTCTCGTCAAATACCGGCATTGACATAAAACCACTCCTTTTACTTACCTAACTGCTAGTAGATCTAGTTGTTTTTTATGATATGGAATGACAGATAGAGTTTTTCTAAGTAGTCATCCTTAGTATCGCTCAAATGGGTGCGTATCATTTGATTCATTGTGCTTTTATTTTTGTTTTTTTAAATCCGAATGATTACATAGCTTAATTATGGATGTTTTTTAGTTTGTATAAAAAGAAATAAGTATTTTTTTGTTAAATTTCTATCTTTCAAAACTAAATAAAGTCCGTTTTTAGGTCACTGAAACATTTAGAGGCGTACCTCTAAAATAGAATTGATGATTTGTGTGAATCCATTTTGTAAAAATTGTTCAACTGTTATGTTTAATTCTGAGGAGATAAATTCACCTTTGTTATGAGTAAGTGTGATTAGAGATGAAAGATTAGCCCATAGAATATAAACAGCTTGTTGTGGATTTACATTTTTTTGAATGATTCCGTCTTCCTGTCCTTGTTTTAAGAAGTTCTCAAGAAGTTGATTCGTTTCAGTTCCGCTTGCAAAGATTTGCATTAAAGTAGGGGGAATTTCACTTAGGTTGATATCTGAGTTTTTCATTGTATTAACGGAATCGAATGAATAAGGGTATGTTTGATAATAAGTGGTCATTGCTTTACAAATCGCGTAGTACTTTGTTAAAAAATCTCCTTCAATATTCAAGACGTCAGTTAAATCCTGATTAAGTGAGGTTAATCCCTTTAAAACGATGTTGTATAAAATATCTTCTTTGTTTTCGAAATAGGTGTAAATTGTTCGACGACTATAAGATGAAGCTTTTGATAAGTCTTCAATCGTCGTTGCATAGAATCCTTTTTCATAAAAGACTTGTTCTGCAGCATCTAATATTGTTTGACGATGAAGGGCCGCTATGGCTTCTTTTTTATTTGGTCCGCCCATTTTATACAACCTTTCTATTTAGTATACTATTAGTATACTTTTTTTGTTAAAAGATATCAATACCTAAAATAAATTACAAAAGACAGCGTAACGCTGTCTTAGTCTCCGACTCCAAAGTCAGTATTATTCCAAAGAACTTCCAAGTGTTTTACATCGTCTAACCATTTATATTCATCAAGGAACCATTCTTTTAATTTTGGGTCTGGTTTGATGATAGTTGTGTTTTCACAGTAGACGTTAACCGTTGCATGATCGAATTGATTTAAGACAATATCGATATCTCTTTTTATCATGTCCTTTGTTTGTCCTTGCACACCAACCATGATGCATGCCGAATCAAAGTATTGCTTAAGTTCATCAACACTTTTAAAAGGTGCTCCTTTTTTTAAGACTTTTTCCCTGAAATCGTAGTCAAAAGATTCAACTCCTGTTTTGAACATCATATCAATTTCAAATCGTTGACGCATTTTATGAAGATGCTCTCGGTAAATCCAATGTGCTTCTGCAAAAAGTTTTTTGAATTCGTGTTCATCGATTGTTTGTTTAATCATATTTAATGTTTCTTTTGGAAGGTCGAATATGTTACCTGAATTAATGACCTCAAATGTATCATATAGACCTTTAACGTTTGAGAGAACTTCCTTGTTTAGCGTGTTCATTTCTTCGACGTTTGTAGAATTATCTCCGATATAGTCACAAAATGCACATTTTCCATAGGCACAAGGTCGACTTTTTAAAAGGACTATTTCACGAGGAAATTTTTCCGTTATTATATTGTATCTTTCCATTTATATCACCTTTTTTAAGTATATCATAGTGCTTATACGATGACTCGTAATGTGTCTTAATTTTATAGTTATTTTTTGGTAAACGTCGGATGTTTTTGTGGTAAAATGAATGTATTCAATTGAGCTTGGGTGGGATGATATGTTAACAAAATCAGAAGTGTTGAGAAAAACTTTTACTTATATTTGTATTATCTTTGTAATTATTTTCTTTGGTTTCATTTTTTCAGGTAATTTTATTTATGCTATATCAGGGCAGTTTGTTGAAAATTATTTGACGATTTATACGAATTCACATGATTTATTACTTCAGGGACAGATGCCGATGTGGTCCTGGAACTTTTTCCTTGGTGGAAATTTTTTAGGAGCTCAGAATGTTTATTCGATATATAACCCATTCTTTTTGATTACGATGTTGTTTTCAACTAGTAATTTGTCGTTTTTATATTTTCCATTGCTATTTTTAAAGACGTGCTTAGCAGCGGGGGCTTTATATTTGTATATGAAGGAAACGAAGTGGTTTTCACTTCATACGACGACCATTGCTAGTTTGCTCTTTATTTTTAATGGCTGGTATTTAACTAATTTAAATGAGTTTATTACGATTGACTTGCTTGTTTTTGTTCCACTAGTTTTATATGGCGCTGAGAAAATGCTCGCGTCGGGTAAGAAGCGGTACTTTGTTGCTACATTTACATTGTTATTAATCTCTCATTTTACATTTTTATTATTGTTCTTACCGTTCTTATTCATTTATATCTTAATTCGAATTTATGTCATGCATCATTCACAGAAAGATAATTTGTATAAAGATATCAAAAATTTTATTTTGTCTATCTTTATTATTATCGGAGTCAATATGGTCTTTATTTTACCGCTGGTGATGGCTTCAAATACGGTTCAAATTGAATTGCAAAATGGAGTGACGTTATCATCTGTATTAGCTTTAGCGGTTCAAGGATTATTCCCACCTCTTCATGAAAATTATAAGGGGGTGGCTAATTTTATTAATCATTCTCATTATTTATCGTTATATCAGTCTGTTCTAGTTGTTTTACTAGCCCCACAGTTTGTGAAATTGATTAGTAAGGGAGCTCGCAGGCTCACGATTTTAAGTTACATAGGGTTACTTTTGATTGTATTTTTGACGCAGTCGATGCAACTTGTTAATGTAACGTCACTGGCAACTTTAAATATGAATGTATTATCGATACTGTTAATTTTATTTAACTCATTATTAGTGGCTTATGTATTAAATGATACGCATAAATTGGATTTAAAGTTATTAAAGAAAACGAAATATGGATATAAATTTCTATTATTACTGGTATTAGTGTTTATTTTTGTTTATGAGTATAGTTTCAATAATCAAGGATTCACGAATTTTACAACTGAGGCTGTTTTCTCTCAATTAATCGCTATTACGCCGTACTTAATGATTTTTTTATTAATGAATTTATTGATTTCTTTGTATTGTTTTATTTTAGATGAGATTGTAAAGGAAGAGCATCAGTTAAGAGGGAAGGTTATCTTTGTTATTTTGATGCTTGAGTGTCTATTTACGGCATATATGTATTTTGAAACGAATAGTCAGAAATCGAATGCCGTTGTGGAGTATGTACAGGATAATGATTATATTGTGAATGAAACTTATGCGGTAGCAGACTATATTCAGACCATTGATCCGGAGTTTTATCGCATTATTAATAGTTATGAGACGCAGTATAATGAACCGATTTATCGAGGTTATAATGGCTTCTCGATTGGAAATAAGGCGCTTTTGGGAGACGATGAGTTTTCTTGGATGTTAAATGAAAATGTAACAAATGGCTTATCTATTTCAGCTACGGATTATATGATTACGACTGCGTTATCAGCGAAGTATTATTTTACGCCAGATTACGAAGCCTCTTTGCCAGGGTATGAGTATTATGATCGTATTGAAGGGATTACGATATACAAGAATAATTATTTTGTCCCAGTAGCCTCAAGTATGAATACCTATGTATTGGATACAGATTTTGAAAAGTTAAGTCGTGAACAAAAACAATATGTTTTCTTGAATTGTATGATTTTAAATAAGGAACAGGTAGAACATTTGGCTTTAACATATCGTCTTGAGGCTTATGATTTGAGTACTCTTCCAAGCTATCTAGGTGAGATTCAATATTATCAAGCGGCTCAGACCAGACAAAATAAAGGCGTTAAGAATGTAACCTATACCCAAAATGGAATTTCTCATGATTATGTGGCATTAAGTCCAACACTGCTTTCTTATTCGATTCCTTATGACGAAGGATGGAAAGCTTATGGAGATGGGGAATTATTAGAAGTACATAATGTAAATGGCGGATTTATTGGAATTGAAATTCCGAGTGCAGGTCAATATGAAATTACACTTGAATATAAATCGCCTGGTTTTGATATCGGATTCTCAATTTCTAGTATTACAGCACTGATTATTTTAGGGTGCTTCTATAAGTATTACGAAGATAAAAAGAAAATTGCCTCGAAATAATTTGAGGCAATTTTTTGTAGCAATAAGTCATATACTAAGACAAGGTAGGTGATGAGATGAGAAGGTTAAGGGTGTTAAGTGCGTTTATGTTAGCATGCCTCGTTTTTATTGGTGGTATTTTAGAAGTTCATGCAGAAGATTTACTCACTACTTTGGAACAATCACATATGATTGAAGTGAAGCAGAGTTGGTTTTCACTGAATAAATCGTATAAGGTTTATGTGGATGGGAACAAAGTAGGAAAGGTTGAGGGACTTTATTTTAATTTATTTGGTGAACGACTTGTTTTATCTGATTTAAATGGAGACGTTTATGGCTCAGAACAACAAATTAAACGTTGGAACATTCGTTTAAATCGATTAGCACAGGTTTATAATAGTAGTAATGAGACAGTTGGATTTATTGGTGAAGAAGTAATTGAGGATTTCTTTAGATGGGGAAAAACATTTCATTTTTATGATGAAAATCGAAAAGAAATAGCTATTTCAAAACAAAAGATGTTTAGAATCTTTCCTGAATATATTATCGAAGACAAAAGTGGGAATGAATTGTATAAAATAAAGAAAAAATTCTCACTATTTAAAACAACATATGAAATTACAATTTACGACACGAATGTAGTACCTGTTGAGCAAAGTATTTTTCTGACTTCTATATTAGATGCGATAAAAGAAGCAGAAGATGAAAAATGAGATGAGATTTTTAGGATTTCATCTCATTTTTATTGATTATTTGCCAATATTGAAAAGAGTTTTTAGGCATTAATTGTAAAAGTTAGTTTTTTTATGTTAGACCCTTAAATTTTATGGACGATTGTCATATAATAGTAAAGACTATAGTTTAGGAGATGATGGACGATGTTCATTAAGATAGATGATTTAAATGTTTATTATGAAGTTGAAGGGGAAGGGCATCCTCTTCTTTTATTGCATGGATGGGGGCAGAAGGTTGAAGCATTTCGACCGATTATCGAACCATTAAAAAAAGAATTTAAAGTTTATACGTTAGACTTTCCTGGTTTCGGTCGAAGTGAAGAACCGAAAACGATTTGGTCAGTTTATGATTATGCTGACATGGTTGAGAAGTTTGTAAAGCAGTTAGATATTAAAAATCCAACTATTTTTGGCCATTCATTTGGTGGGCGTGTTGGAATTATTTATGCTGGGCGCCAAAATGAGTTAAATAAATTAGTGTTAATTGATAGTGCTGGAATTAAACCAAAACGTGGTATTGATTATTATGCTCGTGTTTATAGCTATAAATTAGGTAAAAAGGTTTTAAGTTTACCAGGTTTAAGTGCTTATAAAGAACAGATGATGGCGAATGCCGGTTCATCGGATTATAAAAACGCATCACCTGTGATGCGTCAGATTATGAGTAAGGTTGTGAATGAAGATTTACAGCATTTAATGCCTTCTATTAAAGTGCCAACTTTATTAGTATGGGGAGATAAAGATGATGCGACGCCTTTGAGCGATGCTAAAATTATGGAGAAAAAAATTCCTGGAGCGGGACTGGTTGTGTTTGAGGGCGCTGGTCATTATTCATATCTAGACTGTTTAGGTCAATTTTTACGCGTGATTGACGTGTTCTTACAAGAAGAAAGAGGTGAGAAGTAATGGCATTACCTTATATAATCATGGGGCTTTTAGCGGTACTTTCTATCATTTTATGTTTTACTTTATGGGGGCGAATGAAACACGCCTTACAAATGTTACAACAGTGTCATTATATGAATGATCGTTTTACGAATTGGATAGCAGGGCATCGATTGAATTCGTTCCCGACTGTTTTATCTGTATTTGTTATTGCCTATTGGGTAGTTATTGTTTTAAGTTTATTGATGCCTTTATCGTTTATGACGATTACAATTCCACTTTTAATAATTACGGCTATTGGGGCATTTTTATCTAATTTAACAAGTTTTAAGTCAAAAGAATCAAAGTTACCGTTAAAAATTACGGCACGTGTTTGGCGCTTAATTGGAACGGCAGTCTTAGTAATGCTAGCAATCTCTGGTGTTGCAATGGCCTTTGTCCCACTTAACCTGTTACTTCAGTTGCCTGGATGGGTATTAACATTCAATTTATTTGCGTATATGATTGTGTTGTTTGCAAATAAGTTAAATAAGCCATTAGAGACGCAGATTCGTTTAGGATTTATTAATGATGCACGTCGCATTGTGAAGTCTTCGAAAGATTTAGATGTAATCGGAGTAACCGGAAGTTATGGTAAAACGAGTACGAAGCATGCATTGAATGCGATTTTATCAGAGCAGTTTAACACATTAATGACGCCTGAAAGCTATAATACCCCGATGGGGATTACGATTACGATTCGTAACTTCTTGAAGCCAATTCATAGTAAGTTTATTGCTGAGATGGGAGCTTATAAAGTTGGTGAAATTAATGAGTTATGTGAAATTGCTTATCCTAAGTACGGTGTTTTAACATCGGTTGGACCGCAACATTTAGAAACATTTAAAACAATTGATAATGTTAAACAAACAAAGTTTGAGTTGATTGAGTATTTGCCTGAAGACGGAATTGGATTTATTAATATTGATGATGAAAATATTCGTGATTACTATGAAAATAAATTCCAAGGTAAGTGTAAAGTTTATACGTATGGGATTGAACGTGAAGCAGATTATCGTGCAAGTGATATTGAAGTCAGCGAAAAAGGAACAACATTCAATGTTCACTTTAAAGATGGACGTGTTGAAACATTCCAAACAAAACTTTTAGGATTGCATAATATTTATAATACGTTAGCAAGTATTGGGTTAGGGTATGAGTTAGGAATTCCAGTTGAGAAAATGCAAATGGCAGTTCGTAAAATGAAACCTGTCACTCACCGTTTAGAGCTACGTCGTAACGGTAACTTTACAATTATCGATGATGCTTTCAACTCAAATCCAGTAGGATCTAAAATGGCACTTGAAGTATTAGGACAAATGAATGGGAAACGAATCGTTATCACACCAGGTATGGTCGATTTAGGTACAGCTCAATATGATTTAAACAAAGCATTTGGGACATACATGAAAGATAACTGTGATTATGTCATTCTAGTTGGAAAAAAACAAACAGAACCAATCTATGCTGGATTAATGGAAGTTGAATACCCAACAGAAACAATCTACGTAGCAGAAAACCTACAAGATGCCTTTGCCAAAATGCACGAAGTCGTGGAACCAGGTGCCTTCGTATTACTAGAAAATGACCTACCGGAACTATTTGCAGAGTAATATAAAAGGCTGAGAGGTGCGTTTAGAAGATCGTAAAAGTGAACACTCACTATTAACTCGCTCTTTGAGTTAATATGGGAGTGGAACTTTATAGAGCTTCTGCACCTCGAAGCTAGATTGAATAAAAGGCTGAATCGAGCGGTTAATTCGACGTAGAAATGAAAAGAAAGCGTAATGGTCGGTTTATGACCATGAAGACTTTATTGAATTTCATAGACGAATTGCTCGATGAAGCTGGATTGAATAACCCTGAGAAAAATTATTCTAATTCTCATAGAGTTCGAAAAGAATAATTAAATTCACAGGATAAGATGGTCTAAATTTCGCAAGATCGCAATTAGAACCATCTAAAAGGCTGAATCGAGCAGGAACTGCTTGTAAAAGTCGTTTCGAATGACAGTGACTTGTCCTTTGAGTTTCTAGGCATTAGTAGACTTTATAGAGAGATTGCTGTCCGAACCTAGATTTACTAACAAAGATTCAGAAATGATGTGCTAAGTAGAAATAACGTTAAAAAGGGAGAAAACAACGATGAGCGATAAAGTATTAGAGTTTATTAAAAAAGTTCAATCTATTTCACAAATTGGCTTATCCTTTTCAACAGATCCCTACGCAATTGATAACTACAACGAATTAAAAGAGTTAAGTCTTGAAATGTTACATTCATATACGGGATTACCTAAGGCAGAATGTGACTTATATAAAGATTATCATTATCCAACACCGCAACCTGCAGTTAGAGCAATGGTTTTAAAAGATGGTAAAGTGTTGCTAGTCAAGGAAAAGGATAGTGGTGAATGGTCATTACCGGGTGGTTGGTGTGATATTGATTGTACACCCAAACAAACTGCAATTAAGGAAACATTCGAGGAATCAGGATACGTTATTGAATGCCCTAAATTATTAGCTGTATTCGATAGAAGAAATTATACACAAAAGTCTATCTATGATGTTTATTGTCTTTATTTCCAGGGCAATGTCGTTTCAGGTGAGGCAAAATGTAATCATGAAACTTCCGAAGTAGCATGGTTTGAATTAGATAATTTACCGGTCTTATCAAGAAAAAATTCAATTGAAGAAATTAAAAAGGCATATAAAGTTTATGCTGAACAATTAGAAACATATTTTGAGTAATTTACACAAAAAAAGATTTATAATGATAGTCATTTATTGATAAAATAGACGTATGTTTTTACTGTAAATTACGGTATACTTTACAATAGATACTAAACTTAAATTAAAAGGGGGCTTCCTCATGAAGTTAAAAGTTGGTGTGTTCTTTGGTGGTGAATCGGTAGAGCACGAAATCTCAATTATTTCTGCTAATCAAGCAATGCATGCTATCGATAAAGAGAAATACGATGTAGTACCAGTTTACCTATCAAAAAAGCGTGAATGGTATACAGGTGAAGCGTTATTCGACGTGAAAGAATATAAAAATATGGACGAATTGTTCAAAAAATGTCAACGTATTACGATTGTAGCTAACAAAGGTAAAATCCAAGTTGAACGTTATCCAAGTAAATTATTTGGAAATAATATTTTAAATACAATCGATGTAGCAATTCCAGTTATTCACGGAACAAATGGTGAAGACGGTGCCCTACAAGGATTCTTCGAATTAAACGGAATTCCTTACTCTGGATGTGATGTTGCTGCAGCGGCCGTTGGACAAGATAAAGTGTTCATGAAAAATATTTTACGTGATTCAGGATTACCTATCACAAATTATGTTTGGTATTATTCTTCTGATTGGTTTGCGAATCCAGAGGCATGTTTAGATGCGATTGAATCTAAATTATCTTATCCATTAATGGTTAAACCAGTTAGTCTTGGATCAAGTGTTGGGATTTCAAAAGCGAAAGACCGTGCATCATTAGAAGAAGCTATTACAGAAGCAATTAGCTACGATAATAAATTTATCGTTGAAGAAATGGTAACTCAATTAGTTGAAGTTAACTGCTCAGTAATTGGAGATTTCTCTGGTGCCAAAGCTTCTGTACTAGAAGAAGTAATGGGATCTGATGAGTTTTTAAGTTATAAAGATAAATATGAAGGTGGTGGAGGTTCTAAAGGTGCTAAAACCGGAGGAACTAAATCACAAGGTATGGCAAGTACTAACCGTATTATTCCTGCTCGTTTGACAGATGAAGGAACTAAATATGTTCAAGATCTTGCATTACAAACATTCCGTGTACTTGGTAGTGCAGGGGTTGCTCGTATTGACTTCTTAATTAATGCTGAAAACAATAATGTTTATGTAAATGAAATCAATACAATCCCAGGATCATTATCATTCTACTTATGGGAAAAAACAGACCGTGACTTTACAGGTTTAATGACAAGTCTTGTTGAATTAGCTTTAAAACGTCAACGTGAACGTGAAAACTTAACATTCTCATTCGACTCAAACGTTTTAGCATTACAAGGATCTGGAACAAAAGGGGCAAAAGGAACAAAAGCCTAATTAAATATATAAAAAGGAGCTATCATTTGATGAGCTCCTTTTTATATATCAAATAGTTGAATAGGTTTGTAAAAAATATATAAGTTCTGATGAGTTTTTCATACATGGAAAACCTAACATAGGGACGTCATGATTTAATACTACCTTTGTTGGGGAGGCTCTGAATTATAAGATGTCCTAATAGCAAAAAGGTTTAGCAACTGAACTCTAAAAATAGAAGAAATATTGATGGTTATATATGAGAAGTTATTTATTTTATTGAAAATCTAACATTGTTAACTTAAAATTAAAAGGTTAAAATGATAATAGTTACAAAAAAGGGGGACAGAGCTGTGAAAAAGGCGATATTTTTTGATATTGATGGTACTTTAATTGAAGCTAAGGACGGAATTAAAGAAATTAGACCGAATGTTCAGTCTGCGATTCGTTCTTTACAGGAAAATGGACATTATGTTTTTATTGCAACGGGAAGACCTTATGCTTTTTTAAGCCAGGCAATTTTAAATTTCGGTTTTGATGGTTTTATTTTAGCTAATGGTGCTCATGTTGTGGTTAAGGATGAGTTGTTACATAGTGAACCTCTTGATAAAGAATTTGTTAAAGAATTTACGTCGAAGCTTGAGGCAATGAATGTACAGTATATTTTAGAGGGAGAAAAACAATCCTATTTAAAAGAAACTCATAAAGAGTTTTATGAGTTTTATGATCGTGTGGGTATTTTAAATGACCTTTTTGAAAGTAATTATTCGTTAGATGAAGTTGATATTCACAAGATTGAGATGTTATGTATGACTGACGAAATTTATCAAGCTTGCCTAGAATTATTAGCAGGACATGATGAGTATGATCATGTGAGCAGTATTGATTTTGGTGTTTGCGAGCTATATTCAAAAAAGAATACGAAGGCAACTGGAATTATTAAAGCATTACAACATTTAAATATTCCAATTGAAAATAGTTATGCATTTGGTGATGGTAAGAATGATATTGAAATGTTATCAACAGTTGGATGCGGTATTGCTATGGGAAATGCATCTGATGAGGTGAAGAAGTATGCACACCAAGTAACAGAAACAGTTCATAATGATGGAGTGGCTTTCGGAATTGAAAAATTTGTGGTCTAAATATTAGATAAGATGTGACATAATCACATCTTTTTTTTATCAGAAGATGAGAAAAATCCGTTTTATTCGTATTTTTTGTCGTAATTAGCAGAAAATAATAAATAAAAAAAGTGAGGTTATTTTCCTCACTTTAAAAATTATTTTGTAACGTCAGTTGGACGAGTTACAACTTGGTCTACAAGTCCATAAGCTACTGCTTCATCAGCAGACATGAAGTTATCACGTTCTGTATCTTGTTCGATTTTTTCTAATGGTTGACCTGTTTGTTCAGCTAAGATTTTATTTAAACGATCACGAGTTTTTAAGATGTGTTTTGCAGCAATCGCAATTTCTGTAGCTTGACCTTGTGCTCCACCAAGTGGTTGGTGAATCATGACTTCACTATTTGGTAAAACATAACGTTTTCCTTTAGTACCAGCTGTTAATAAGAAGGCACCCATTGAAGCGGCCATTCCAACACAGATAGTTGAAACATCACATTTAATATAGTTCATTGTATCAAAAATAGCTAGACCTGCTGTTACTGATCCACCAGGACTGTTGATATAGATATTAATATCTTTGTCTGGATCTTCTGCTGCTAAAAATAAAAGTTGAGCAACAACAATGTTAGCTGTGTGGTCATTAATTTCCCCACTTAACATGATGATACGATCTTTTAATAAGCGAGAATAAATATCGTATGCACGCTCACCATGAGCTGTTTGTTCAATGACTGTTGGTACTAAATAACTCATAAGGCCACCCCTCTTTTTATAAAAAATTTATATAGCACATTTTACCACAGTTCAACAAAAAAATATAGCGTTGAGTCCGGTATACTCTATTTTAATATAGTTGAAGGTAATATATTCATTTTTATGGAAATTTCTTATGTTTATTTTTGTTAGTCAACTAATTATAAACGCTTACAGTAGTTTAAAACTTGATTATCATGGTACAAATTGTTAGAATAAAAATGTAGTAATTTTTCACAATATATATGTGTACTCGGTTACACGGGTTGTGACAAATAACATATTTATTATATTCTAGGAGGAATCTTCACATGGCTGTTAAAGTAGCGATTAATGGATTCGGGCGTATCGGACGCTTAGCTTTACGTTTAATGATCGAAAACAATGAATTTGAAGTTGTTGCAATCAACGACTTAACTGATGCTAAAACATTAGCTCACTTATTCAAATACGATTCAGCTCAAGGTCGTTTCAACGGAGAAATCGAAGTTAAAGACGGAGCTTTCGTAGTTAACGGTAAAGAAATCAAAGTTACTGCTGAGCGTAACCCTGCAGACTTACCTTGGGGAGAATTAGGAGTAGATGTAGTATTAGAATGTACTGGATTCTTCACTTCTCAAGAAAAAGCTGGATTACACTTACAAGCAGGAGCTAAAAAAGTAGTTATCTCTGCACCAGCTACAGGAGATATCAAAACTGTAGTTTACAACGTAAACCAAGATATTTTAGACGGAACTGAAACAGTTATCTCAGGAGCTTCTTGTACAACTAACTGTTTAGCTCCAATGGCTAAAGTATTAAACGATAAATACGGTGTACAAAAAGGATTCATGACTACAATCCATGCTTACACTAATGACCAAAATACATTAGATGCTCCTCACGGAAAAGGTGACTTACGTCGTGGACGTGCAGCTGCTGCATCAATCGTTCCTAACTCAACTGGAGCTGCTAAAGCTATCGGTTTAGTAATTCCTGAATTACAAGGAAAATTAGACGGTGGAGCTCAACGTGTTCCAGTAATCACTGGTTCATTAACTGAGTTAGTATGTACTTTAAACACTAAAGTAACTGCTGCTGAAATCAACGAAGCAATGAAAGCTGCTGCTAACGAATCATTCGGATACACTGAAGATGAAATCGTTTCTGCAGACGTAATCGGAATTTCTTACGGATCATTATTCGATGCTACTCAAACAAAAGTTATGGAAGTTAACGGAGAGCAATTAGTTAAAGTTGCTGCTTGGTATGACAACGAAATGTCTTACACTAACCAATTAATCCGTACTTTAGGATACTTCGCTTCTTTAATTAAATAATTTTAATTAACGCGAACTTTTTTGTAAAAAAAGCTATCTCTTTGGAGATAGCTTTTTTCATTAGTGCATAAAAATAGGAGAGATGGTCATTTTAAAATGAGAGGTGAAAATATGAAGGTTGCGATTTTAGCGATTGGGAATGAAGTGCTTTGTGGAAAGACAATTAATACGAATAGCGCATTTATTGCAAAAGAGGTTGAGCAATTAGGTGGGAAAATCGTTCACCAACAAGTGGTTCCTGACGTATTAGAAGAGATTGTGGAAGGACTTAACGTTGCTTATTCTTATGCGGATATTGTGCTGACAATTGGTGGTCTTGGACCAACAGTTGATGATTTATCACGTGATGGTGTGGCGATGTATTTTAACGAAACGCTTGTGTATGATGAAGAGATTTATCAAGGAATTGTTGAGTACTTTAAACGCACGAATAGAGCGGTTCCTAGTAATAATGCTAGACAGGCTTATAAATTTAAAACAGGGCTTGTTTTAACGAATAATAATGGAACGGCACCAGGATTGTTTTTAGAAAAAGATAATAAGTCTGTATTTTTATTGCCAGGACCTCCAGCTGAGCTTCAGGCAATGTTTTATGAAAGTGTGACACCATATTTCTTGGCAGAAATTAAAGAGCGTAAAATTAGCAACAGTTATCGCCTTTGTGGTATTGGTGAGTCGTATGCAGAGGAAATGATTTTATATTTATATGATAAATATTCTCATTTAAATATTGCTCCTTATTGTGCGGTTGATCATGTGGATTATATTGTTTCGACCACAGAAAGTTATGAAACAGAGTTGCGTGAGTTTGATGAAGAGTTTAAAAATCTTATGACGGATTACTATATTGGAGATCAGAATACCGATCTCCCGACGGAAGTGGTTCGTTTGTTAAAAGAAAAGCAGTTGACGATTGCAACCGCTGAAAGTTGTAGTGGTGGATTGCTATCTTCTGAAATTGTGAATGTAGCGGGTGTTTCTTCTGTTTTCTTAGAGGGTATCGTGACGTATAGTTATGAATCAAAGATGAATCGACTTCATATTGATCGTGATCGTTTAATGGAGCATGGAGCAGTTTCAGAGGAAATTGCATATGACATGGCGAATAATTTAAAAGAGTTAACAGGTGCTGATGTTACGATAGGTGTAACAGGAATTGCAGGACCAGATGGTGGTTCAGAGTTAAAGCCTGTTGGATTAGTTTATGTCGGACTTAATGTATGTGGCAAAAATATTATTAAATCTTACATTTTTAATGGTAATCGCGAAAAAATAAGACAGCGTACTGTCGCAGAATCTTTATATTTGTTGCACTACCATTTAAAAGCGCTTTAAAAATATGATGTCAGACGGTAATGTTTGAATTATATGTAAAAAAGCGTTAAAATAATATTGTGAAAAAATTTTTTAAGGAGGACTCATCACATGAACAAAAAAACTGTTAAAGATGTTGAGTTAAATGGAAAGAAAGTCCTTGTACGTGTTGATTTCAACGTACCAATGAAAGATGGAAAAATTACTAACGACAATCGTATCGTAGCTGCATTACCTACAATCAAATACATCTTAGAAAATGGTGGACGTGCTATTTTATTCTCTCACTTAGGGAAAATCAAATCTGAAGAAGATAAAGCGTCTAAATCATTACGTCCAGCTGCTGAGCGTTTAGCTGAGTTATTAGGACAAGACGTTAAATTCATCCCACAAACTCGTGGAGCTGAATTAGAAGCTGCCATCGCTGAATTAAAAGACGGTGAAGTATTAATGTTCGAAAACACTCGTTTCGAAGATTTAGATGGTAAAAAAGAATCTAAAAACGATGCTGAATTAGGAAAATACTGGGCTTCTTTAGGAGATGTATTCGTAAACGATGCATTCGGTACAGCTCACCGTGCTCATGCATCAAACGTTGGAATCTCTGCTAATTTAGAAGCAGTAGCTGGATTCTTATTAGAAAAAGAAATCGAATTTATCGGTGGAGCAGTTGATGCACCACAACGTCCAATGGTTGCTATCTTAGGTGGAGCAAAAGTATCTGATAAAATCGGTGTTATCGAAAACTTATTAGACAAAGCTGACAAAGTATTAGTTGGTGGAGGTATGATGTTCACATTCCTTAAAGCACAAGGGAAAAACATCGGTAAATCTTTATGTGAAGAAGATAAATTAGAATTAGCAAAAGCTTTATTAGAAAAAGGTGGAGACAAATTAGTTTTACCTATCGATACAGTTGCTGCTAAAGAATTCTCTAACGATACTGAATTCCGCGTTGTTTCAGTTGATGAATTAGCTGACGATGAAATGGGATTAGATGTTGGACCTGCTACTGTTGAGTTATTCTCTAATGTATTAAAAGATGCTAAAACTGTAGTATGGAATGGACCAATGGGTGTATTCGAAATGTCTAACTTCGCTAAAGGAACTATCGGAGTATGTGAAGCTATCGCTAACTTAGAAGGAGCTATCACTATCATCGGTGGTGGAGATTCAGCTGCTGCTGCAATGCAATTAGGATACGCTGATAAATTCTCTCACATCTCAACAGGTGGAGGAGCTTCTTTAGAATATTTAGAAGGTAAAGAATTACCAGGTGTAGCATCATTAAGCAACAAATGCTGTGGATGCGGATGCAAATAATTTTTAAAAACTAGTCTTTAAATAAGGAATTCACCTTTTGTGAGTTCCTATTTAAACTTAAAATTTATATAGAGGTGAACGTTGTGAGAAAACCAATCATCGCAGGAAACTGGAAAATGAACAAAAACTATGATGAAGCATTAGAATTCATCAAAGCTGTAGCGGATAAAGTACCAAGCTCAGATAAAGTAGAAACTGCTATCTGTGCTCCAGCATTATACTTACGTTCATTAGTTGAACATCAAGGAGAAAACTTACGTATTGGTGCTCAAAACATGCACTTTGAAGCTAATGGAGCTTTCACTGGAGAAATCGCTCCAGGTATGTTAAAAGACTTAGGAGTAACTTATGTTATTTTAGGTCACAGTGAACGTCGTGAAATGTTCAATGAAACTGATGAAACAGTTAACAAAAAAACTCATGCAGCATTTGCTAATGGATTAGTTCCAATCGTTTGCTGTGGGGAATCTTTAGAGCAACGTGAAAATGGAACAACTAACCAAGTTGTAGATTCTCAAATCGTTCGCGCTTTAGAAGGATTATCATTAGAGCAAGTTAAAGAAACAGTTATCGCTTATGAACCAATCTGGGCTATCGGAACTGGATTAACTGCTACTGATGAGCAAGCTAATGAAACTATCGGATACATCCGTAAAGTTGTTGCTCGTGAACACGGACAAGAAGCTGCAGATGCAATCCGTATCCAATATGGTGGATCAGTTAAACCTAGCACAATTGCTGGTTTAATGGCTCAACCAGAAATCGATGGAGCTTTAGTTGGTGGAGCTTCATTAGATGTTGAATCATTCTTAGGATTATTAGAATTCTAATATTAATTTAACAAGCACACACACATGCTTAAAACAGTCATCTTTCTTTTGAAGATGGCTGTTTTTTTATGGATTAAATTGTGGATAACCTTGTTTTTGAAATTTTTATTTGTAGAAAGTATATTTCTGGTTCTCTATAGATTTTTAGAACCTAATTCTTATTATCTTAGCTATCATTCAAATCGCCTAATTTCTACATAATAAGCAAGATATCGTGAATAATAAGTGTAAGATTTTGATTTTTTGTAGAGGTGGTTGGGATGAAGTTGAAGGAATTTTTAATGGTCATTATTGTGTTTATTAGTTTGATTCTGACTCTAGTAATTGGAGATATGAATGTTTCGGCTAGTGAGCAGAAGGTGAAAAGTGTTAATAAAAATATTCAATCTACGAGTGACATTCCGTTTATTCCTGAAAATTATGCTTATCGGGATTGGCGAGCTGTTGCAATGGATTTTAATCGGATGCTATTCAATTTTGATGAGTATCACTATGGTTATATTGATCGTAGTTATCGAAATACAGGACGTGAGTCATTAGGTTTTTTGACTTATACCTCTGATGAACAGGATATAAATCAGGCTCAGGCTATTACGGCAATAGGAGCTTTATTGTCTGCAAATTTGATTGGTAGAGATGAAATTGGTGAGGAGTTTTTAAGTAAACTTGTACCGTTAGTGGAGTCTTATTATAATGTTGAGAATGGTGAGGGGATTCTTTTAAATTATGAGAATGGTAGTAGTCTTGAACTATCATTTTGGGAACAGGTATATCCTGGAATGCTGTATTTTATGTTGATGGATCGATATGAGGCAACACTTGATTCGGAGCAGATTTTGAGAAGCATAGCAGATAACTGGTACGATGTGGTGATGGATTTAGGTGGAAGTCAGGGAATGGTTGATTTTGCTTATACGGGATATGATTTTAAGCAGAAGGTTCCTTATGATAATGGAGAATGGACAGAACCAGGTGCAGCAGCTGGGGTTGCGATGATTCAATATTTTGCGTATGAGCGTTTTGAAGATCGTAAATATATGAAAGCAGCCACCGAGTGTATGAAATATTTAGAAGAGTTTCAGCGAAATCCGGGATATGAGGTAGTTTATTTATATTTACCTTATTTATCGGCACGTTTGAATGCAATGGAAAATGGTCATTTTGATACGGCAAAATATATGGAGTTTTTCTTTACTGAAAGTGATTATCGTCATGAGTACGGGATGTTTAATGGGGAATATGGAACGGGATTAATTGGTTCAAGAACTGAATATGGTGGAACACCAGAGTCATTTGCTAGTATTGTTGCAGCAACAGCGTTAGTTCCGATGCTAAAATATGATCAACGTTATGCAATTGAGGTTGGACGCTATATTTTACATCTAACACAGAGTTTGAATTTATTTTATCCTAATAATACTGTGATTCCATTTGATAGAGTTTCACGGATGAATGAGACAGAAAATCAAAAACAATCGATTTTAAGTGGGGCTTATTTAGGATTGTTGGCGGCAATGATTGAACAAACGAATGTTGAGGGGATCTTGAAGGTAGATCTTAATACAAATGATTATTACGTGGATGAAGAGAAGAATCTGCCTATGTACTTGTTGTTTAATCCTTATGATAGTAAGCAAGAGGTACAATACAAGATTCAGTCAGAGGGAACGGTCAACTTATATAATGTAATGACGCAAGAGTTTATAACTAAAAATGTTAGTGATCAGACTAGTATTACAATAAATGCGACCGATGCAGTAATTTTGGCTGAGGTTCCTGTAACTGAAGGTGAAAATAAGTATGATGAACAACGTAAGATTGAAAATAGTGTAAATGCTAAAGTATTAGGAGCTGTTAATTTTGTAGGGTTATCTCAATATGAACCGATTTCTGATAATTATTCGCTTGATCTAGATATTAAAACAATGGAGGACGATGCAGTTTCTAATATTAATATTTATATGGATGGGAATGCAATCTTTCAAAATGTTAATTACTCGAAACCTTATGTTGTGGATGTTAGTAAGTTGGCAAATGGATATCATTTGATGAAAGCTGAGATTATTACTTCGAGTGGACTTAAGGATTATGCATATGCTCGCATTTTTATTCAAAAAGATGAGAATCCTTACTTATTGAATGAACTTCCAAATAATTTGATTAATTGGACACCAGTTAATGATGGTAGCGTGGAGTTTATTAATGGTGATAGCGAGGTTCGTGTCAGAGGTGGAATTGAGAGTCAGCCATTTAATCTTGATTTTAGTCAGGTCCCAATGATTGCGATGGAGATTGCTGATTTTACAGAGCCTTGGTCTTTATTCTTAAAGGTGAAGGAGACAGGAGAACGGTTCTATATTTTTGAGAATTCAACTGAAGCGGGAAGAATTAAAATGAGTTTGAATTATGCTTTACATCAATTAAATCCTAAGAATTATCATTTATTAGGTGAGCATGAAGTGTCTTTAGAGCTTGAGACTAATGGTGAGATAGATGTGAAAAAGGTTCGTTTATTTAATCAAGGGTTACAGCCAATGAAAGAGCGAGCTTGGAAAACGGCATTTACAACACAAGAGATTACACATTGGCAGGCAAGACTAAATGCTTTAGGAAAAGTGAATTATTATGATGGTAGTGCAGTAGTTAAAAATTTAAATAAAGAGGGGAGTGGCGGAATTCAGACGTCTTACTTTGAAGTAGATTTAGAGAAAAATCCAAAGTTTACAATTAATGTTAAAGATGTTGATGAACTTTGGTCATTACTTGTTTATGTAGAAGGTGATCAACGAGGATATTATCTTCAATATCCAACGAATAAGACAGGCGTGTTTTCATATGATATTTATGATACCTTAAAAACCGTTTATCAAACGAATGAGATTCCAGGACGACATAATCTTCAGTTTTGGATTGTAAGTAATGGGGCGTATGGAGCTCAGGTTGATTTAGAATCTTTAAAGTTGGAGTACTCTAAGTCATGGATTGAATGGACTGTGATTGGAACAGTAGCCTTTTTAAGTGTTGTTGCAATTTTTGTGAATGTGAATAAGGATTTTTAAAAATCTCTCTTTTGAGAGATTTTTATTTTGGGCGGGAAAGGGGAAATGCCTCATCAGAGGAATCGATAGTTTTTGATACAATATGACTTAATTTTAGAAAGTGACAAGTTTTGATAATTAAAGATAATTATTTCAAAAATATTATCAAAATTGATCGAGCGAAATTTCGTTCGTCACAGTATTTCATATTTACTATTTATTTAACAATATCAATGATTTAAATACAACAAATCGTAAATGTAAACAAAGTCTTATTTTAAATCTGAAAAGAAGTGTTAATGATATAAAAAAAGAGTATATCCTGGGAAATAATTTAAAATTATAGATATAAATATAAAAATTTTGATTTATCCACAGAACTTCTAAAAATGATTTAAAATTATATAAAAAGAAAAAAGTATCTGCAAAAAATTGCAGATACTTTTTTTAAACTTCCATGATGATTGGGAAGATGCTAGGTCTTCTTTTTGTTTGTTCGTATAGATAACGTTCTAATGATTTTTTAACGCGAGTTTTCATGACCATAATTTCGTTTGTATCGCTTTCGAGTAGCATTTGAAGCTCATTTTTAGCGATTTCTTTGATATTGTTCATTAGTTCTTCTGCTTCTTTGACATAAACAAAGCCACGAGTTAGAATGTATGGCTCACTAATGAGTTCTTTTGATTGTTTATCAATAGTGGCAACGATGATAATCATTCCACCTTCAGCAAGCATTTTGCGGTCTCTTAAGACGATGTTTCCGACATCTCCAACACCAATTCCATCGACAAGAATGGCTCCTGTACGTACGCGGCCATTGATTTTTGCTGAGTTATTTGTTAATTCAAGAATTTGTCCTGTTTCTAAGACTTTGATATGGTCTTTTGGAATTCCAACACTGACGGCTAAATTTTTATGGTGTACAAGGTGACGATATTCACCATGAACCGGCATAAAGAATTTTGGATGGGTAAGACGTAGGATAAGTTTTAGTTCTTCTTGGCAAGCATGTCCTGAAACATGGACTGATTCTAAGTCTTTATAGATGACTTCCGCACCTTTTTTATAGAGTTGGTTAATGACACGGCCAACGAGTTTATCGTTACCTGGAATTGGTGAAGCCGAGATGATGAATAGGTCATTAGGTTGTAATTTAAGTTGACGATGTGTAGAGAAGGCAATACGGGCAAGTGCTCCCATTGGTTCTCCTTGACTACCAGTTACGATTAAGGTCAATTCATTTTCTGGTACTGTATTAATCTGATTAATATTAATCAACATATCGTCATCTATGTGAAGATATCCTAATTCCATTGCTACTTTAGAGATGTTTTCCATACTACGTCCGCTGAAGGCTACTTTTCGATTAAATGCACGGGATGCATCGATGATTTGTTGCATGCGGTGGATATTTGAAGCGAAAGTAGCGACAATAATGCGACCTGTTGCACGATCAAATAGTTTCATGAAGGTATCACCAATCGCCTTTTCAGACATGGTGTATCCTTTGCGTTCGACGTTTGTGCTATCTGACATTAAAAGTAGAATTCCGGCTTGTGCAAGTTCTGAAATGCGTTCTAAATCCATTGGTTGATTGTCAATTGGAGTATGATCAACTTTGAAGTCTCCAGTGTGGAACAGAATTCCTACTGGGGTATGGATTGCAAGGGAACAGGCATCTGCTATACTGTGAGTTGTTCGAATAAATTCAATGGATAAATGATTAAATGCAATAACATCACGAGGATTGACGACGTGAAGTTTAGTTGTTTGTAGTAATCCATGTTCTCTTATTTTATTTTCCACCAAACCTAAGGTAAGTTTCGTCCCGTAAATTGGCATGTTAAGTTGTTTTAGAATGAATGGGATAGCTCCGATATGATCTTCATGACCATGAGTTATGAAGAGCCCTTTAACTTTGTCTTCGTTTTCGAGTAGATAATTAATTTCTGGAATGATTAAGTCTACTCCGTACATATCTTCATCGGGGAAGGCAATCCCACAGTCAATTACAATAATTTCATCATCGTATTCAATAGCAGTCATGTTTTTACCGATTTCACCTAAGCCACCGAGTGGAATAACCTTTAATTTTATATTTTCCTCCAAGTTTGGTCACCTTCTTTTTACATAGTTAAACTTAGTATGAATCTAAAAAAGAAAGCTATACGATTAGGTTTTTGTAGGAAAATTATGGTATAATCTGCGAAGGTGAATCCGACATTATTATGATTCCAATTTGTGTGTTAAGCTTGTTTTAAAAGAGTTAGGACTATGTTAAATGTAGGTTAATCTTATGTAATAGAGTGTACGTAATTAGATTCTAAAGAAGGAGCGAGGATATGGAAGTTTTCTTTTGGGTTACTGATTTGTTAATTCCAGTGATGATGATTGTTGTAGGATATTTCTTTAAAAAGCATCCACCAACTACTATTAATTCGGTTTATGGGTATCGTACTAAGCGTTCTATGGCATCTAAGGAGGTTTGGGTATTTGCTCAGCGTTATTTTTGTGGATTATGACTTAAGGTAGGATTAGGATTGTTATTTATCATTATTTTAGATAAGCTGTTAATTCCGATTGCAGCAGAGAATTTTTCATTGATTAATGCCATCATTAATTTGATAGGATTAATAGTTCCAATTTATTTTGTTGAGAGAAAATTAAAAGATGATATTAATTAAACTAAAAAAAAGAGAGTTTGTTATGAACTCTCTT
>NZ_AEXQ01000098.1:0-20704 GCF_000191865.1 Turicibacter sp. HGF1 | reverse complement strand
TAGGTTATCTTTAGTATTTTTTATGCCATAAGTTCCTTTAAATAAGCTTCTACTTGGTGTTTTAAGTCTTCGCGGCTTAAGGCGAAGTCGATCGTTGCTTTGATGAATCCGAATTTGTCTCCGACATCGTAACGATTTCCTTCGAAGTCGTAAGCGTAAACCGCTTGGCGGTCCATTAAACGGTCAATGGCGTCTGTTAATTGGATTTCTCCACCTGCTCCTGGTTCTTGCGTTTCTAACATTTCAAAGATTTCAGGTGTTAAGACGTAGCGTCCCATCACGGCTAAGTTAGATGGCGCCTCTTCTTGTTTTGGTTTTTCAACCATTCCGCTTAATTTCACTAAGCGCCCATCTGGTTGATGTGATTTTGATGGTTTCATGATTCCATATTTTGAGACGTCCTCATCGGCAACGGTTTGAACTCCCATGATTGAGCATCCATTTTTTTCGTAGGCACGAATTAATTGCCCTGTTGCAGGGTTTTCTTCGTTTACAACGATATCATCTCCTAAAAGGACAGCAAAGGGTTCATCACCGATAAACGTTTTAGCACATAAAATGGCATGCCCTAAACCTTTCGCTTCTTTTTGACGAATGTAATGAATCTGAGCCATATTTGAAATGTTTTGAACCATTTCTAACATGTCTTGTTTACCTTTTTTAGCTAATGTATCTTCAAGTTCATATGATTTATCAAAGTGATCTTCAATTGAACGTTTAGTTGAACTTGTGACAATTAAAATTTCTTCAATTCCTGAAGCAATCGCTTCTTCAATAATGTACTGAATCGTTGGTTTGTCAACGATTGGTAACATTTCTTTCGGTTGTGATTTTGTTGCAGGTAAGAAACGAGTTCCAAATCCTGCAGCTGGAATCACGGCTTTACGTACTGGTTTGCGCATAAACTAACTCTCCTATCCCAATAATCCCGTTTTATTGACACCCTATTATATCATAAATGAATGTTTTTGTTAATATTTGTCGGGGCTAATAAAGTGATACATTTTTTTGATTAGCTGGACATACGTTTTAAATAAGAGGGTGATGACGATGGTTTTTCATAAGGTATGTCATGAGTGTGGAGAGAAATATAAGAAAAAACAATTTTATAAGGATGGCGTTCATTACAAAGAGCAGTTGCTTAACGATTTGAAGGACTCTCCTTATTTGTTCGATTGCTTTGATTTTGAGTCAATGTTTGAGTTCGATTGGCTGTGTGAAAATTGTTATGAGAAGTGGCATAAGGAATTGTTTAGGATGGCCGAGGAGGTGCAGGTTCGTTATCATAATGTGAAGGTATTTGATGATTCGTTTAAGGGCGAGTACGTGCTAGAGTCTTCGCAACCCATTCATACGTTTGAGGTGTTGACAACAAAGGATGAGAAAGAGTTAAAGCTGAGCCACGTGAAGTTTTATGGTTGCTGGAATGGATATAATGCGGTGATTAATTTGCGGCAGACACCGGTTGAGGATGGTATCAAGTTGTCCGGAAGTTTGGTGCACTTGGTGAAGGAAAAGAAGGCAGGCCACGATGTTGACAAATGGATCAAACAGTTGATGGGACTTGAAAAACTCGGACATTTATTAAAGAGTGGTGTGTTAACTAAAGAAGAGTTTGAGGCGCAAAAGAAAAAGATTATTAAGTAAAACTAGCGTCGAAGCTAGTTTTTATTCTATTTTAATTCATTAGGCATAAACTTTATTAAGTGTTTTAATAAGTGAGGTAAACGAATAAGGAGGACTTAAGAGGATGGATGAGTGGTTGCCATTGGTGGCGTATGGATTAAATAGGATTAGTTTAGAAACCAATGCGAGATGTGGAAGATGTAATAAAGAAGCGAAACGAAAATCTTTTCTAAAAGGGGATATTGGGTATCGTAAAAGTCTAATTAACGAGTTATCCAAGCCCCCTTATTTAACGAATCATTTTGATTTGTATTCGTTGATTCAAAGTTATGGCGTTCCAAAAGATAATCCTTGTTTGTGCCAAACTTGTTATGAGAGAGTACGAGCGCAATTATTGAAAAAGGCAAATCAGGTTCAGTTAGATTATAATGAAATCGAGACATTTCCAAATACGTACCGCAAAAATTTTAAAATAGATTCGACGAAAGAACCGTATCATTTTAGAGTGAGCACATCTCCCAAAAATAAATGGGTAGAAATAGCACATCTAAGATTTTATGCCAAATGGTATGGATATAATAAGATTATTAATATAGCGTATGATTCATCAGGTGATGGATTGATTATCTCGGGTAGTATGGTAAAAGTTATTCCTGATAGTAAAAGGAGTGTAAAGATAGCCACAGATTTAAATGAAAAGAAGCTTGAACAACTCGAACGTTTGGGGAGGTTAAGAAGTAGTGGCGTCTTAACAGAGGAAGAGTTTGAGGTACAAAAGAAAAAGATTATTAAGTGAAAAAACATGAGAAACGATGAAATTTCACATTTGTTGAATAGATGTGTCTGTTTCACCGTTTTTTTTATTGATTTAATAGGCTTTTGTGATCTGCCGTCAACGTTTGGCGGTTTTCTTTTTGTTTGATAAAAGGAGACAGAAGTAGAAAAATTTTTCTCGAGAATGCGCCAAAATTTTGAATTAATCCATGTTATCCTCAAGTGAATAAAAGATGACGTGAGGCGATGAGATGAAAAAATACTTTGTCTTCATGATGATGAGTTGTTTGTTGTTAGGTGGTTGTTCTGAGAATTTGGCCGTTCAATCGATGAGATGGGCGATTGAAGCGCTTGAGGAAGGTGATTTTAAGGAGGCACGTTCTTATATTGCGTTTGCGCAAAATGAAGGTAACGATCCTGAGTATGCTTCTTTATATGCACAGATGCAGTCTTTAATCGAGATGATGGAGTACTTAGAAGAAGGTGAGCTTGATGCCGCTTTGCTTGCTTGGACGGATTTGAATTTAGTGAACACGAAGTCCGAGGTTGTTAAAGAGGTTGCCATTGAGAAACTGCAGCAGATGCTAGGTGAGATGATTATTACCTGCGAAGAGGCGGTTGAGAGTGGCGAGTTTAGTGAGGAAAAAGGGATGATTAATCAGGTGATTAAGCGACTTGGCGATATGAAGGTTTTTGATGAGCAGATGGCCAAGCTTAAGTATTTGCGAAGACGGATGAATGAATAGGGGGATATGATGAAAAGGTTAGGTGTATTGACTGTTTTGGTGTTGGCCGGATGTAGCGGGAATATTGTGCGATTCGAAAGTGCAGAGGGATTGACGCTTGATTATCAGGACTCTTTGGATGTGGTCGAGGAAGTAAGTGTCGAGTCCACTATTTCAGAAAGTCTTGATTATGTATCGATGTTGCTCGGTTTAGGGGAGACACGTGGTGCTGAGCTTGAGCTTGCTAATGTGATAGAATTGATTGAAGTTGAGGGACTCAGTTTAGAAGATTATCCTGAGATTGAGGAGCTTGAAACTTTGATTGCGAGTGCTGAGGATACGAGTTCAGAGTATGCGCACGCGCATGATTTTTCAGGAACAGATGCTATTCAATTAGCCATTGAAGTTTATGGAGCTAGTGATGATATTGTGTATATGTATGATGAGATGCCAGAACATTACGGTGATGATTTAATCGGTTATTATGTCGCCTTAAAATCAGTGGAGCTTGAAGAACAAGGAGCTGATGATCCCATTGTATTACTGTTATTTGTAGGTGAGGATGGGAGTATAGCTGAATTGTAGAAGAGGATGTGAATCCTCTTTTTTTATTATTTTAAAGTGCAAAATACTTAATGATTTTACAAAATATGCTATGATAAAAAGGATTATTTTTTATTAGGAGGAATCAAATCATGGCAGGACATGCACACAAAATGATTTGCCACTGTAAGCAAGTGGATTACATTACAATTCGTAAAGCAATGATTCAAGGAGCTCGTACGATTGACGAGATTAAAGAAATGACAGGAGCTGGAACAGCTTGTGGTGGATGTTTACCAAAAATCCAAGCGATTTTAGATTCTGTTTGTGGATGTAAACAAGTCATGTTAGCAGATGTGGTAGCAGCTGTTGAAGGTGGAGCCACAACAGTTGAAGAAGTTGGAGAAAAAACGGGAGCTGGGACAGCTTGCGGACGTTGTAAAGCACTAGTTCAAAATGTTATTGATTTAGGACGTTAATTGATGTTTCATTAAGAGATGAGCTGTATTAAATGACTGAGATGATATAGTCACGGAGTCAGATGCTCTTTTTCATTAAAGACTATAGCTTTTTTGAGAGAAATGTAAAATCACCTTTCATTCTATAATAGAGTTGTTCAGACTACTATTTTTTTGAAGAAAGGTGATTTTTATTAATTAATAAGGAAAAAAGTTTATCTCATACAAAGTGAAGGGGTTTAAATCCAGTTGATGAAAGTTAGTACTTTCTATTTAAAGTTCTGCCTCATTTTATTAAATATCTAAATGAATATTATTGAGAATAAGAGTAGACATCTTTTTATAATGGTGGTAAATTTAGTATGATTGGAGGATATTTAATGAAGTGGAGCTGTGAAAAGTGTGCAAAATTAAATAGACAAAAAGCGAATTTTTGTCAGGCATGTGGTGAAAAAAAGACGGCATATGTCGTACCAGCAGATAAATTAACGAGAAACTCTTTTTTTATGTTAAGCTCATATGCTAATAGTTTGCGAGTTTTAGCTATTGGAGGATCTTTGTTTGGATTGATTCTGATACTCAATCAAATTCTTCATGAAGAAGATTTAATGATGGCAAGTATGATTGGATTTGGAATGATGGTAGCCATTATTCTTTTTTTAGGGCTAGCAGAGATTTTAGATTGGATGGTACAAGTTGAAAAAGAAAATTATCAAATGGCTAAAGCAATTGAAGAGTTAACGAATGTCAATAAAGAAATTTTAAATTGGCTTAAAGTAAAAAAAGAATAGATAAGAAACTTAAATGAAAAGAGTTTAGAATGAGTCTAAATTCTTTTCATTTTTTTGTTATTAGATAATTGAGTATAGACAACTTTGACGGGTTCATAATAATCAAGGGTATTTAGGTCAAATAAAAAGCTTTAAATTTTTTTGAAATCATATTGACTTTTAAGAAATCAAAGCCTATAATACTAATATCAGTAATGATTACTGTTTCTATTTTAGAGGAGGAATGTAAAATGTCATTAATCGGTACTCAAATTATGGATTACAAATTACAAGGTTATCAAAACGGGGAGTTCAAAGAATTCACTGCTGAAGCAGCTAAAGGAAAATGGGCTGTTTATGTATTCTATCCAGCAGATTTCACTTTCGTTTGCCCAACTGAATTAGGAGATTTAGCAGATAAATATGCTGAATTTAAAGAAGCAGGATGCGAAATCTACTCTGTCTCAACAGATACTCATTTCGTTCACAAAGCATGGGCTGATGCATCTGAAACAATCGCTAAAATTCAATATCCAATGTTAGCTGACCCAACTGGAAAATTAACTCGTGCATTCGGAGTTATGATCGAAGAAGAAGGTATGGCTTTACGCGGAAGCTTCGTTGTTAATCCAGAAGGTGTTATCAAAGCTTACGAAATCCATGACAATGGAATCGGACGTGATGCAGACGAATTATTCCGTAAAGTACAAGCTGCTCAATTCGTAGCTGCTCACGGAGACCAAGTTTGCCCTGCAAAATGGAAACCAGGACAAGAAACATTAACACCAAGCTTAGACTTAGTAGGTAAGCTATAAGAAAAAGGTTGAGTCGAGCGGTTATCATCTCGTAAAAGTGAATTCTCACCGGATTGTTCGAATTGTGAACAAGGAGAGGGAGAAGAACTTTATAGAGATGTTGCTCGATGAAACTAGATTGATTATAAAAAGCTGAGATTGGCGCTTAACACACGCAGAACCCTAAAGGATCAACTTATTCTATATTATCATTTGATAATGAGAATAAGTATGAAATGATAAGAGCCCGTAGTGTCAGAGACACAAGTGGCTATTGAATTTTACCAGTGTGTTGCCAATCGAAGCTGGATTGGTAGATATACCTTTATACAAAGTCCTGATAGGGTGATGTATAAAACAAAGCTATAATCAGGCTAGGTAAATCAAGAGGTTTGTAACATTTTATAAGAATAAGGAGATTTCCTCCTTATTCTTATAAATATACTAATAGAAAATGATTTCAATAAAATTGTATAATATTGTAATATTCATTATAAATGTGTGATGAGAGGAACTGATTTAAGTCCCTTTGATCGTTATTTATAATAACGAAAAAATAAAGAAGCATTTAAATGAAGAGGTGTGCGACTCATCATTTTAAATATAAAAGGAGGAAATTTAATTATGAGTATGATTTATGATGTTATTATTATTGGTGCTGGAGCAGCTGGGATGTCAGCTGGAATTTATTCTGGACGTGCGAAAATGAAAACGTTAGTGTTAGAGCAAGGTTCTGCTGGGGGACAAGCGAAAACAACAAATGAAATCGTGAACTACCCAGGGGTACGTCATACAACAGGACCAAAGTTAATGGAAGAAATGCATAAGCAAGCTGAAGATTTCGGTGTGAAATTTACTCAAGCTGAAGTTTTAGAAGCCAACTTAGAAGGTGAAGTTAAGGTTTTAAAAACAACAAATGGTGATTTCCAAACGCGTTCAGTGATTATCGCAACTGGAGCAACTCCACGACAACTTGGATTCCCAGGTGAAGCAGAATATCGTGGACGTGGGGTAGCATACTGTGCAACTTGTGATGGTGAGTTCTATACAGGTTTAGAAGTATTCGTGATTGGTGCTGGATTTGCAGCAGCGGAAGAAGCGATTTTCTTAACTCGTTTCGCTCGTAAAGTAACAGTTATCGCCCGTGAACCTGAATTCACTTGTGCAAAAACAATCGCCGATAAAGTATTAGCTCATCCAAAAATTGAAGTTAAATTCAACACTGAAGTAGTAGAAGCGACTGGGGACGAGTTATTACGTCGAGTAAAATTCATCAATAATCAAACGGGAGAAACTTTTGAACATGTAGCGTCAGAAGAAGATGGAACTTTTGGAATCTTCATCTTTGCAGGATACGTGCCACAAACAAAAGTATTTAATGGTTTAGTTGATATGGACCGTCAAGGATATATCATCACGGATGAAAATATGCACACAAGTGTAGAAGGGGTTTATGCAGCCGGAGACTTACGTCCAAAAATGTTACGTCAAATTGTAACAGCTGTATCTGATGGAGCGATTGCTTCTTTAGAAGCTGAAAAATACGTAGCTCATGAAAAAGAACGTTTAGGAATTGTTGAAGAAGAAGTTGTAGAAGAGGCTCCTAAACAAGAACTTAAACAACCTGAAGCGCCAAAAGCGGCTCCAGTTGGAGGACGTTCAGCTTTATTAAATGATGCCTTACGTGAACAAATCGGAACGGTTTTAAGTCGTATGGAAAACAACGTGACTTTAGTCACAATCGTGGAGCCATCTAACGAAAAATCAATTGAGTTACGTGACCTTGTGATCGATATTGCAAACTTAGGTGATAAGTTAGAAGCAGTCGTGAAAATTAAAGGTGAAGACCAAGCTCTAGAAGAAAAAGTAAATGCCGATAAATATCCAGTGGTTGCCTTATTAAATAAAGATGGAGAATATTCAGGAGTTAAATTCCACGGAGTACCTGGTGGACATGAGTTAAACTCATTCTTATTAGCTATCTATAATTTAGCTGGACCAGGACAAGCATTAGATGCATCTGTTTTAGAAGCAATCAAAGGAATCGACAAAAAAGTTAACATTAAAGTTGCCGTGTCATTATCATGCCACTTATGTCCAGACGTTGTAGTCGGAGCACAACGTATTGCGATTGAAAATCCAAACGTTGAAACAGAAATGTTAGACATCGCAAACTTCCCAGAATTAAAAACAAAACACAAAGTCATGTCAGTACCATGTATGATCATCAACGATGAAAAAGTAACATTCGGATCAAAATCAATCCAGGATATGATTAATTTCATCGCTTAATTGAATATAGAAAAGGACCAGTCGTAAAGATTGGTCTTTTTAATTTATATTTGATTTAAAATACGGACGAACGGTTAGAATAAGACTAGATATTAAAATGAAGTTTGAGGGATATGCTGATGAGAATAGTCGAATTTCTAGATGATTGGTATTTTTCATATGATGGACATGAAGAGGAATTGGTGAAAATTCCTCATACTCATACGATGATGCCGCCTAATTACTTAGACGCAAAGGCATACCAATTCAAGAGTCTTTATCGTAAATCATTGAGCCTTGCGCCAAGATTTAAAGGGGAACGTTTTTTCCTAACATTCGATGGGGTGGCGACAACGGCCAAAGTTTTTGTGAATGATGAGTTGATTTTTCATCATGAGGGTGGCTATACGCCATTTGAGGTCGAAATTCCCTCAGGTGATATCGAGATTAAGGTAGAGGTCGATGGTGCCGAGCAAGCGCATATTCCACCGTTTGGAGGCGTGATTGATTATTTAACTTATGCGGGGATGTATCGGGAAGTTTATTTGAAGCGAGTCTCATCTGTTTACATTGAAGATATTTTTGTAAGCGGATCAGCAAGTAAGGTTATTGACGTCGATGTAACGTTATCATCGACAACGTCAGTTGATAAACTTGATGTCATAATCTCGTATGAAAAAAATGTTGTTCGTGCGATACAGCTACCTGTTTTAAATCAGAAGGTGGTTCATTTAACCACGTTGATGAAGCAGGCAAAGCTTTGGGATTTAGAGCATCCTTATTTATATACGGTTGAGGTTCGATTGAAAAAAGGAGATGAAGTCATAGATGTGGCGTCAACTCGTTTTGGATTTCGAGATGCACAGTTTAGAAGTGATGGCTTTTATTTAAATGATCAATTAGTGAAATTGGTTGGATTAAGTCGCCATCAGTGTTACCCCGGTGTTGGGGATGCGATGCCAAGATTATTACAAGAGCGTGATGCAGAAATTTTGAAGCAGGAACTCGGGTTGAATATGGTACGAACGTCTCATTACCCGCAGTCGAAACATTTTTTAAATCGTTGTGACGAACTGGGATTATTAGTTTTTGAGGAAGTTCCAGGCTGGCAATCTGTTGGTGAGAGTGAATCATGGCACTATTTAATGCTTCAAAATGTTCAGGATATGATTTTAAGGGACCGAAATCATCCAAGCATTGTGCTTTGGGGAGTGGGAGTTAATGATTCATCTGATGACGAGTCCCTTTATACAAAGGCCAATCTACTGGCTCATGACCTGGATCCGACTCGTCAAACGGGAGGTGGAGGTCAGTTTGGGCATCCTCAATTATTTGAAGATGTTTACACGTTTGATGATTTTTCAAATGCGCCACTCTTAAGTACGAAAAAGGTGGTAAAGGATTCGAAGATTCCTTATTTAGTCAGTGCCCATACCGGTCATATGTATCCGACGAAACGTTATGATAATGAGGAACAGCGATTAGAGCAAGCGATGCGCCATGTTAAAGTGATGAATAAGATGATGGGAAGTAAACGAATAAGTGGAGCTATTGGATGCTGTTTGTTTGATTATCCAACGCATATGGAGTTTGGAAGTGGCGATGGCATGTGTTATCACGGGGTGCTTGATTTTAATCGAATTCCAAAGTTGTCAGCTTTTGTTTATGCTTCACAGCAAGAAAAGATTCCCGTTATGGAGGTCGGAACAAGCTTTAATATTGGGGAGCATGCTGGTGGGATACTCGGTCCGATTTATGTGTTTACAAATTGTGATTATGTAAATTTATTTAAGAATGATGTGTTAATTAAAGGATTTTATCCAAATCACAGGGAGTTTAAGTATTTGAAGCATCCTCCTATTTTAATTGATGATTTGATTGGAGATATGCTTCAGGAAGAGGAAGGAATGACGAAGTGGGATGCTGATAATGTTAAAAAGGTGTTGATGGCATCTTCGATGCACGGCATGAATTTACCACCTCGCTATAAGTTACGAATGGCGATTGCCATCCTTCGATATGGCATTAGTGTTGAAGAAGAGATGGGGATGTATGGAAAGTATGTCGGAAATCTCAAAGATTCGCACACGGTGTATCGACTAGCAGGATATAAAGGCGGACAGTTGGTGAAGACGAAGTGTTTGGGATCAGTGAGAAATCCAAGGTTGGTGGCAAAGGCTGATTATGAGGTGGTGCCTCTTCATGAGACGTATGAGATAAATCGAATTGTGGTTCAGGTGAGGTGTGAGAATGGGAATGTGTTGCCGTATGCATTTGATAGTTTAAGAGTTGAAACGCTAGGTCCGATTGAATTGGTTGGTCATGCACCAGCCATTGTTGGAGGAGCAGCTGCGATTTATGTGAAAACGACAGGTAAGGGAATGGGGGATGTGATGATTAGAAGCGGGCAGTTTGGGGACTGTGAAGTTGAGTTTGCAATTATTTAAAAGTGTATTTAAATAGTAGAAAATCTGTTATAATTAGTAAAAATAAATAAAATATAGGAGAGTATTAGGATGAGAATTGTTAATCCACGACGATTTACGATAGCTTGTATCGTCTTTATCATATTGATTGGGCTGTTAGGATACGGTATTTATCGTGGAGGGATATGGGTTATCACGATGATTAGTGCACCATTTCAACAGAATCGTTCAATGGTGACTGAACTGGTTCAAGAGGACCTTTTGGTGAGTAATCCAGTGATTGTTCCTGTTGAAGTTGAAAAGGTAGTTGATCCTTTGGTTGCGGAATTAGAATGGATTTCAAGATTTGTCGTCGGGTGCGAAACAACGCTCTTGCTTGAAGATGGCATCGCGAGTTTAACGTTTGAGGTCATTCCTAAGATGGCGTTGAATTATTATCCAAGAAATGAAATGACAAGCCGAATTTACAAACAAACGTTAAAGTTGTTACGTGATATTTCAAAGATGGAGCATGTCAGTGAGCTTAAACAGCTAGATATTCTCTACCTTGACA
Organism: Turicibacter sp. HGF1; assembly: GCF_000191865.1. NCBI lineage: Bacteria > Bacillati > Bacillota > Erysipelotrichia > Erysipelotrichales > Turicibacteraceae > Turicibacter > Turicibacter sp. HGF1. The sequence goes on along the minus strand of NZ_AEXQ01000098.1, from coordinate 9,764 downwards.
ATCGTTTGACAAGTATTGAAAATCCAGTTGGAGAAGTCATGTTATTAAGTTTTGATAAGGATGCGATTGCTAATAAAGATTGGAACGCGGCGTCGTGGCTTGAAATAGAAAATTATATGAGTCAATAGAACTCGTGAGCAAAAGCTTGCGAGTTTTTTTTGAAACACTTTGAGCAGATAGTTAGTCATTAATTATTTTTGAAAAATAAAACTGATTTTGGTATAATTTGTCGTAGGAAAGTGGGGGAGAACGATGTACCTATTAATTGGTTTAGGTTTATGTATGCTTATGTTAGTGTTGACCGTTTTATTAACGTTAAATGCTGTTCATTTAGAGGAAAGATTCAATAAGTTAAGAAAACGTAGTTCAAATTAAAAAAGTCGCTCAAAGTTTGAGCGACTTTTTTTATCGTCTTGTTACGATTTAGTAAAAGATCAGGACGACTCAAGCCATCATTTAGATGAATGACGTATTAATCCAGTTACTTAGATGAACGAGGTTTGTGATTAAGAAGAAGATTAGAATTAAACTAATGGTCAAATTGATAAGGCGTAGAATGCGGCGATCATCGATTTGTTGGATGCGATAGAGGAGGTATCCAAGGAGTGCAATAGGTAGAAGGATTTTAAGAAAGATAATACCGAAAGGATTTCCGAATAAAATGGCGTTGAATCCGTTCGTAGCAGGCTTAAAGTTAGCGTTAAATAAAATCATCCCAAGCATTAAATCGATAATATTTAGGATGTATATGAGCCCAAGCTTGTGAGCAATTGTTTTGAATTCATAGTTTTTTAAGTAAAGTATCATCATAACTCACTCCTTTTTTTAGTTCGTGAGTTTGTTATGGATGATTTTATGAAAATTAATCAAAACGGCGTGAAAATTTTTCACGCCGTTTTAATATGAGTGGAATCACAGTAGGTGAGAAGGTCATCTCTAATCGTTCCTGCTACCGATTCACTTACCAAGACAATTAAAATATCGCCAGAATGAAGCAGCGTATTTCCCCTTGGAATAATCTCCTCATTTCCTCGCTTCACACTGACTAGCAAACAATTTTCAGGCAACGCCAAATCCTTCACACATTTGCCATCAATAAAAGAATCGAAGAAAATAGGGACTTCGAGCAAGGTTTTGGTTTCACACAGGGCATCATTTGAATCTGTTTGGCTGCCTTTTAAAATACGATGCAGAAGTGTTTCATAAATAGGCTCACTTCTAAATAATTCAGCTACTGTATAAGAAATGAGTGAGATTAAAGACAGTGACAGTAAATGTGAAAATGAGCCAGTCATCTCAGTAATTAAAATAATCCCAGTCATAGGGGCTCTGACAATCGCTGTAAAATAACCGGCCATCGCGAGAATGATAAAGTTTTGAATAAACTGTTCATCGATTCTAAAATAAGCAGATAAGACATTTCCAAAAAGCGCACCAGTTAAAGCTCCGAGCACGAGTAATGGGAAGAAGATGCCTCCTGGTACTGAAGAGCCAAAGCTAATCATTGAAAAAATAAACTTACTCATCAACAAAATCAAAATAAAGGCAATTGTAAAATTTCCTTCCGTCAAACTTTCAACCAGTGAGTGCCCCCCTCCTAAAACTTCAGGCAACACAAACAGTAAAACGCCGGCCATTAAAAAGGGAATGAGAGGGCGATATTGTTTTTTTAGCCACGTCATAGAGTCGTAAGTATCTAATGTTTTTTCCGTTATTTTATTATAAAAGACCCCACATAAGCCGGTTATGATTCCAAGAATAACGATAAGTCCATAAGATGTCAGTGGAATGGTTTCAAGTCGATTAAACTGAAAGACAGGTTTTAATCCAAAAAAGTGTTTAGAAATAAAGTCAGCGGTTAGTGATGCAGACATGGCGGACACTAGAATGAGTGGTGAGAAATGTTTGTGAACTTCTTCTAGTGAAAACATCACACCCGCAAGAGGGGCATTAAAAGCTGCAGCGAGTCCTGCACTAGCACCACTTGTGATTAGGTATTTTTCCTCGATATTTGGGCGTTTAAATAGGCGGCTCATCCACTGTGCAGTTGCAGCTCCGAGTTGAATAGAAGGCCCCTCCCTTCCAACAGATAACCCAGCTCCTATACAAAGGGTTCCACCGATAAATTTACGAATTAATACAGACACTGGATTCATATTCAGTTTATTAGCAAGCACCCCTTCCACTTGTGGAATTCCAGACCCGCAAATCATGGGATCTTTAATCATGAGCCGTCCCACGAAAAGGGCAGCGAGAACTAATAAAATAAACCATCCTCCAATCATCCATAATGGTTGATTTAAGGTGATGAGCTGTCTAATATGCTCAGCTTTTTCTAAGATCATTCGATAAAAAACAACCATGAATCCCGAAGCTATCCCAACTAAAATGCCTTGCATAGCTAGTTTTAATTTTAAATGGTCAAACTGCGTGATGAGCCCCCTTATCGAAATTCTATCATTCATAATAGGCCCCCTTCCTAAGATTTTCGTCTTTATTATAGTTCCTCGTGAAATGAAATTCAAGGAGTTTTACAAAAATAGGTAAATGTGATTATTAAGTTAATTTTGTATAACTGGTTCACATTCTCAAATAATAGGACTAAATGTAAAAAGTAGGTGAACTTTATGGATATCTTTCGCGTTTTTAAAGGAAAGAAAAATACAAAAGCCCCTGAGCATCAGCCAAAAAAGATTCCTTTATTTAAGCAGATAGATAAAAATACAGAAAAAATTAAACAGGATTTAGGAAATGCTAATGATTTAATTGTTCGGGAATTTGAATTAAAAGGCGTATCAGGCTTAAAAGGAATTGTTCTTGGAATTGATGGGTTAATTGATAGTAATCAAGCCGAGGATTTTATTGTTCGTGTTTTAATGATTGATTTATCTCTAGTAGGTGATAGTGGAGAAAAAGATCGACCGTTACAAACCTTTAAAACGATTTATCAATCACGTATTAGTATGATGTCGGCAAGTTGCGGCGAAAATTATACGGATCTATACGATAAATTATTGACAGGACAAATTATTGTCATCTTAGATGGGGTTGCTCAGTTTATGGCCTTTGACTGTAAAGGATGGCAAATGCGCTCCATTACAGCACCTGAAACAGAGATTGCCACACGCGGACCAAAAGATTCTTTTGTTGAGACTATTCGCGTGAATACAGCGCTTGTTCGTCGTCATATTAAGGACCCACGTCTTCGATTTGATACGTATAAAGTCGGAAGAAGTTCTCAAACAGATGTCTTTGTCGTTTATCTTGAAGGGGTAGTAAATAAAGAATTCGTTCAGATTGCAAAGCAACGAATTGAAGCGATTGATATTAGCTGTATCACGGATAGTAGCCAGTTGATGCAATTAATTGAAGATCATCATTGGACCGTTTTTCCACGTTTGATTGAAACCGAACGTCCTGATAAGGTAACGGCCGCTGTTGTACATGGTGCGATTGCCATTATGGTCGATAATACACCATTTCAAATCATTGCCCCCTCTTATTTTCCAATGATGTTTCAAACGGCCGATGATTACTATAATCGTCCGGTTATTGCAACATTTGAACGGTTACTTCGTTACTTAGCGTTTATGATTGTTATTTTGATTCCAGGTCTTTATATCGCGATTTCAACGTATCATCAGGAAATGATTCCAACCGTTTTACTGGTGACGATTATCGATCAACGGAGTGCCAATCCATTCCCTACCATTGTTGAAACGTTAATCATTATGACCTTATTTGAAATTTTACGGGAAGCTTCCGTTCGTAAACCAAAAGCCATTGGGGATTCGATGACCATTGTAGGTTCATTAATTATCGGACAAACGTTAGTTCAAGCAGGACTTGTTTCCTCGATGGTTATTATTATTGGTTCATTAACGGCTATTTCTTCTTTTATTTTATCAAATATTCGTTTAAATAATGCGGTTCGAATTTTAAGCTTTGTGTTCATGTTACTCGGTGCAGAATTTGGTTTATATGGGATTACCCTTGGATTCCTTGCTCTGATTCTGCATTTATGTAGTCTAACGACCTTTAATCAACCTTTTATGGCACCGATTGCGCCTTTTAATTTACATGATCAAGAAGATCAATTTATTCGTTTACCGCTTTCTTGGATGAAATATAGACCGAAAATTTTTAACTCTCCAGATCGTGTCCAACACAATCTAGAAAATCCAAAACGAGAAGAGGAGGTATAAGATGAAACGGTTGTTTATCTTAGTTATGATGTGTTTTTGTTTAACCGGATGCGCCCATAAAATTGAAATGAGCAATATTGGACTTGTGGCAGGGCTTGGAATTGATAAAACATCAACGGGATATTTGATGACAGCTCAAGTTGTTAATCCAACTTCGATTGCCGGTAATCATCAAAATACACTTCCAATCGTAACGATTCAAGCTGAGGGGAGTACGATATTTGAGTCGTATCGTCGATTATCAAATTTGACTTCTAAAGTGCTATATTTGCCTCATCTAAGCGTGATTGTCATTGATGAAAACATTGCCAAAGATGGCATTAATGATGTATTAGATGCTGCTCTTCGCAATGTTAAAATTCGTCCTAATATTTCCTTAGTCGTCGCAAAAGAAACCATGGCTGCAACGGTTTTATCAACGTTAGCTCCAAACGAGACGATTCCGATTAATCAGTTAAATTCTTTAACGAACATGTGTCATGTGTGTACCGGAAGACAAGTCAGTTATAACTTATATGATGCGATTAATATGGTAAATGCTAGAGGAGTAGAGCTCGTTTTAAATAGTGTTGAAATTAAAAGTAATGACCCAAGTGCTGGGGAAAATGTTGATAATATTTTAGAGGTTAATTCCCCTAGTCAATTTGAGGTTAATTATTTAGCGGCTTTTAAGCAAGATAAGTTTGTTGGCTATTTAAATAGTCATGAGGCAGAGTTCTATAATGTTTTGATGGATAATGCCGAACGTTATGTCGTGAATGCCGTTGTTGATGACTATAATATTACGTTTGAAGCACGAGGGACTAAAACGGACATTAAGCCAAATATGGATGAAAATAAGGTATCCGTTAAATGTGAAGTATCAGGTTATATTATGGAAAATCAATATCCAATTGACTTAAGTAAACCTGAGAATCTGACAACGGTTGAAACCTATATCGCACAAGCAATGAAGGAAAATTTAATTCAAGTCATTACGAAAACTCAAACTGAATTTAAGAGTGATATTATTGGAGTAGGATCAAAAATTTATATGAAAGATCCAAAAAAATGGCATGAGTTGCAAGGGTATTGGTCAGACATTTATCCGACATTGACCTTTGATGTTGAAGTAGAAGCTAATATTATATCCGTTGGAGATATTCAAAATCTACAACAAAAATAAAGGGAGGTTAGTCGTGTGAAAACATCACGGATTAGTTTAAATCAGATGTTTACCCTATTAATTCTATACTTAACCGCAAGTGCAACCCTAAGTAATGTTGGACGATTATCTGGACCAAATATTTGGATTGTGATGTTAATTGCGGCTGTTTTGGGTAGTATTTTATTTGTTATTTATCATCGAATTAGTTACTTACATGGATATCAGTCCTTAACGCTAATTCTTCAAGATGTATTTGGAAAGGTTTTAGGAAGCCTAGTTGTGCTAGTCTACTCAGGATATTTTCTTTATATGGGATATCGAATTGTGATTAGTACTGGTAATATGATTCAATTTACTGTCATGGAAGGCGCTAGCATGTTTTTAATTCTTGGATTGTTAGCGTTAGTGATTTGGTATGGAATGATGTTAGGATTTAATACGATTGGACGAGCATCTGAATTGTTATTTTATTTGGTATTAATCAGTTTCATTCCACTTGTTTTAGGGGTGTTTACATCAGGTATCTTTAATTTTGATCATTTTTTTCCGATTTTAGAACATGGGTTCAACGAAGTAATCCCAGAAATTTATAAAACCACTGTTTTTCCTTACGGTGAATTGATTGCCTTTTTAGTCATTTTCCCTTTAGTGCCTAAAGCTCAGAGTCCAAAAATTTTAAAGGTTGGATTTGCAGCCTTAATTTGCGGAACCATTTTGCTTTTAATGGTAGATATTTTTAATATTGGAATATTAGGTGAGGATTTAGTTTATAACTTTGTTTATCCCTTCTTTAACTCGATGAAGATGGTCGGAGTCAATATCTTTTTTGAACGTCTTGATCCTCTTGCCATTATTATTTTAATGACCACTTGTTTCTTTAAGATTTGTGTTTATTTTTATGCCGGTACTAGCTTAATTAATGGAGTCTTTAAAAAAATAAATCATAAAATTATTTCTTTGCCTATTCTTGTAGTAATGTGTCTATGTGGGGCACATTTCCAAGAAAGCCAAGTTGAAAATTTAAATCAGATTTTAAATGTAAATCCAACTTACCTCTTACCAATCTTTGAATTAGCCATTCCTGTTTTAGTTTGGATTATTAGTGAGATTAAATATCATAAGCATCCTATAGAAAAAAGTGAGACAAATTAGTCTCACTTTTTTTCTATTTACGATAAATGGTTGTGGTTGATAAGCGATCGATTTCGTCCCATGATAATTGAATATAATGGGCACTTAAGCGTTCGTTTTCAGAATTAGCTTCTAATAGTTGTTGGCGTGCATCAAGTGATTCAGAATTGAAAATATCATATTCTGCTTGTTTGGATTTAATGGTATATTGATATGCTTTTTGCACATAATCATGTAGCGTTTTTACCTCAGTGTTAGGTAAGGTTAAAGTCGCCATGTTATCCATTTCATTTGTGGCTTGATCAAATAAATTTTGACGAATGCTTTGGTAACCAGAAGTATCTTCTGAGGTACTCACGGCAAATAGTTGTGAAAGATTAGAATCGAGTAGTGCAATGGTGTCTTCGAGGGCCACAATTTTTTTATACATGTAATCAACAAAGTCTTGTTGAGTGGCGAATGTTAAAGCCACTTCTTCTTGAGGAGTTGAAACTTCAGGTGTTTCGGTGGTAGTCGTCGTCTCTTTTGTTGGTGTGTCAGTGGTGGTTAGGGTGTTACTGGTTATAAAGTTCTCGACGGTTTGAGGCGTTGAGACTTTAGATAACGTTGAATCCTGTGAGCATGCACTTAAAAGTAGCGTGAGCATGGCGAAGGATAGGCAATATTTTTTCATGATTTCACCTCAGTAATCAAAATAGTCTTGCTAAATTCTATTCATGAGGTGCTAAAGATATGCGATTATTTTGAATCTGATATTTCTGTAGGAGCAAATTTTGTCCATTTTGATAGATAGCGAAAACGATTGAAAATTCCAAGTTTTTGTTCGTAGGAAACGCCACCGAAGTAATCACGTTTAAGAATGTAATTCACTTGCAGGCCAATCATAATGGTATATCCGAGAATAAAGAGCCAAAACAGTAGCATGATGATCACGGATAGGCTCCCATAAAATTTATTATAGTTTGCAATATGGTTGGCATAGAAGGTGAATCCAATTGATGACACACTCCATCCAATTGAGGTGACAAGAGCTCCCGGAATGATTTCACCCACTCTCATTTTGATACTTGGTGCTAAATAGAATAGCGATAAAAAGAAGCTAAAATAACCTAAGAAGCTAATCAGTGATTTAATGATATTAAAAATCAGCAGTAAATGAGATTGGATATGGATATTTAAAAGTTTAAAAATTAAAATGATAAGGCCTTGACCAAATAAAGCGAATACTGTGACTAAGGCAAGTGATAAAATCATGAAAATAACAATAAGGAAAGAAAAAATACGTTCTAAATAGGCAAATTTCATATAAGGAACTTGATAAGTGGTATTGGCAGCGGCGGCAATTCCGTAGAATCCTTTAGAGATTAACCACATAAACGAAATACCCGTTGTAATAAGAAAAAAGATATTTCCAGAAGGGGTCGACGTTGTTGAAAAAAGATTCATTAAAAGTAGTTTTAACTCATTGGGTGCATAAGCCATGATTAAATACTCGACTAAATCTGTATTCAAAGATAAATAGGTTCCAAGTTGAACAATTACAACAAGAAGAGGAACAATGGCCATCACGAGGTTAAAAGCAATTTGCTCGGGTAATCCTTTGATTTCCCGTTTTTTGAGTTGTTCACTTAGCTTTTTAAGAAATTCGAGAGAAAAGATATGCTCCATCGGGTGTGCCTCCTGTTTATAATTTCTGATTAAAAAACTATTAGATTTTAACATTTAATTCCATTATAGTAAATGAATCATCATAAATGAATCAAATTTATCGCTAAAATTTATCAGTTGTTTATGTATATATTGTGCAGAAATTCGACAAATTATTATAGAATTCTTTTTGATAATGAGAGGTGATAAAAATGAAAAGAAAGTTCAACTTTGGAACAATAATGTTAACATTATTACTTTGTTTAGGGTCATTTTTTACGGCTTCAGCAAAGAATATTGGTTGGGGAATTCCTAAAGGTGAAAATCATCAACAACCTTGGCCAGGCCAAGAATATGATGATATCGTTCGAAATAATGATGCATTTTATATTGCACCAGCTGATCAGATGGATTTATATTTAACATTTGATTGTGGTTACGAGAATGGAAATACCCCATTAATCTTGGATGTATTAAAAAAATATGATGTTCCAGCCATTTTCTTTGTTACAGGTCATTTTATGGAACAAAATCCTGAATTAGTACAACGAATGGTGGATGACGGTCATATTATCGGGAACCATACGTATCATCATCCCGATTTAACAAAAGTCAGCAAGGAAAAATTTAACGAAGAATTAACATTAATTGAAAATAAATATACAGAAATTACAGGAAAAGAAATGGTGCGCTTTTTAAGACCACCCGAAGGGCATTTTAATCAACAAGTTCTAGATTGGTCAAAAGAGCGTGGATACTATAATCTATTCTGGTCTTTAGCCTATATGGATTGGCACGTCGATCAACAACGTGGTTGGCAGTATGCCTATGATCAGATTTTGGCTCGCATTCATCCCGGTGCGATTATTTTAATGCACAGTATTTCAAAGGACAACGCAGAATGCCTTGATCGCCTAATTCCAAAACTCCGAGAAGAAGGATATGAGTTTAGATCTGTGCAATATTTATTGACACGTGATATGCCTGAACCTATTGAATAAAAACCCGAAAAAACACAAAAAAGACATACTCTTTTCATTATTCGTACATAAATATATGTCATAATATAAACGGATGAAAATGATAAAAAATTTTCTCCCCCTTTGATTTTCTTATTCATTATGTTTTCTCACTCCCTAAACGGTCTGTGTTCCCCCACAGGCCGTTTATTTGTTAGCCCAACTATTTTCGTTTTACGAAAATTAGTTGGACTATACTCCGCCTTTGGCGGAGTTATCCATGCAAGTGCTGAGATAGACGTGAGTCTATCTCTTTTTTTATAGAAGGTGTAGATTTTAGCAGAATGATGGATTAGCGCTACTATGTTAGCTGTTCTTCCTAAACGAAGTGAAGGATAGAACAACTATACACCTGTGGTGTACTCGGCGTCAGGCCGAGTTATCCTAACAAGGGGGACCCCATCCACGAAGTGGTTTTCTCCACTAATGGGGTGGCAAATACGCTAGGTGTGAGCCCATTCCCTAGTAGTGGAGGATAAGATTGCTAGTAGCAATCGCTAGGTGACCCATTCCCTAGTAGTGGAGGATAAGATTGCTAGTAGCAATCGCTAGGTGACCCATTCCCTAGTAGTGGAGGATTAAGATTGCTAGTAGCAATCGCTAGGTGACCCATCT
>NZ_AEXQ01000099.1:0-8200 GCF_000191865.1 Turicibacter sp. HGF1 | reverse complement strand
TGCTTTTCTTTATTATCAAACTGTTAATTCTACTACGTATTTATATTTATCTGATCGGTAGTATGTTGTAGTATATTCTACATTACGGTTGTATTGGTCTTGACTGATACGTGTACGTTTTAAGACAGCTGCATTAAGTGGTATTTCAAGTTCTCTACTGATTTCCTCATCTGCAAGCATGGCTTCGATGTATTCTTCTGCATGAGAAATTTGGATGTTTTGAGTTGATAGTAATTGGTATAATGATCCGTAAAGTTCAGCGTCAAATGGTAGATCTAAAAATCCTGGAACGTATGAGATACTGTACATGATGATATCGTTGTTAACCATACGAATACGACTTAAACGTAATACTTTATCTGTTGGTTCAATGTTGAAGGCTGCGACAACGGCAGGGTCTGGAGTAACTAATGAAATGTTGATTTGTTTATTTTTTAAGATGTATCCTTGTTCTTGCATTTTTTGTGTAAAACTTTTAACTGTTGATAATTTGTCCGCGATTGCATTTGATAAAACGACTGTACCTTTTCCGCGTCCGCGCTCTTTTCTTAATAATCCTTCGTTTACTAATTCATTAACAGCTTGGCGAATAGTCATACGACTAACTCCAAATATTTCTTCTAGTTCATTTTCCGATGGAATAGTACTTCCGACTGCATATTCGTTGTTGATAATCTTATGTTTTAGAATATCTTTTATTTGTAAATATAAAGGTTTAGAATCTTTTGAGCGATCAAGAACCATTATATGAAACGCCTCCTCCTGTTTTTAAAAACGTTATCATGTTTAATAATATCATAATGTTTTTAAGCCGTATTTTCAATAGCTTAGATGATTAAAGTTAAAAGATATGGATGTTTTTTCCTGTTAATAGATTACTAATAGTTTAATAATAAACTATAATCGTTAAAACATCTTACAAAATGCACTGTAACTATACTCCTGTTATTATTAATTTTATTCGAAAATAAAAAGATAGAAACTTATTTAAAATAAGTATCTATCTTTAATTTAACATATGAAAACAATTTCATTGTACAAAAATGTACAAATTTGTTTTATCCAATTATAATATCAACTTTTGGGTATCTAACTTTAGCAGGATGCACATTTGCTCTGAAAATCATTAAGAACGCAATAATTCCGATACGACCGATGAACATTGTGGCAATAAGCACGAGTTTTGCAAATGATGTTAGACTACCCGTGATCCCCATTGAAAGACCAGTTGTTCCGAATGCCGAGCAAACTTCGAAGAAAATTTCCATTAATGGAAACTGGTCACTCATACAAATTAAAAGAGTAGAGAGTGAAACGATAAATGTTGCTACAATGTAAATCATAAATGATTTATAAACGGTTTGAGTTTCAATTTCGCGTCCATAAATGTTGACATACTGTTTTCCACGTGCGAATGAAAGAATAGCAAGAACCATTAAGGCAAATGTTGTGGTACGAATTCCACCACCAGATGAGTTAGGCGACGATCCCACAAACATTAAACCACAGAACATAGTTAGTGTTGCAGTCGAGAAGGCGTTCATATCAACAGTTGCAAATCCTGCATTACGTGTTGTTAATGAGTTAAATGTTGCATAGAAGAATCCTTCTATTAAACCTTTGTCTGCTAAGAAGTGATTCCATTCAAATAGGTAGAATCCAACAATACCCACAACCCATAATATAATCGTTGTAACCATCGTCAATTTTGTGTAGATTGAAAATTTAAAACGCTGTTTTGTCCTACGACACTGAAAGTATTTTTTAATATCTAAAATCACTGGAAATCCCATGGCACCAAAGAACATTAAAAACATGTGAAGTGTTTGAACGAAATAATCCTTTTGAAACGGCATTAATGATGAGCCAGTTATATCGAACCCAGAGTTTGTAATAGCTGATACAGTTGTGAAGAATCCTTGAAGCATAGCTTGCCAATAGATTGGATAATAACCTGCGAAATAATAGTAGTTTCCAAGTATGAGCATAAAAACTAATTCAATGGCCAAGAAAGAGATTAAAACGGATTTAACGAGTTTAACTACACCACTTAAGTTAATCTGATTCTGGTCAGTCATAATTAAGGCTCTTTCCCGTGTTGAAATTTTATGGCCTGCTAGTAACCAAATAGCAGTTGAAATCATCATTAACCCAAGTCCCCCAATTTGTAGGTTAAGAGCAAGAATTAAAATTCCTGGTATACTAAATGTATCAACTGGTGATACGGGGGATAGCCCTGTATTACTAAGACCACTTGTTGAAATAAATAAAGCATCTAGAAATGATAATGAGACACCTTCATTTAAACTAAATGGTAACCATAATAAGAAGGCAAATCCTATGGTAAACATGAAATAGTATCCTACAATTAACCTTGTTGGCGTTGAATGGATAAAATTCCTTAATTTCTTAACAATAAACATCCTTAGGCACTCCCTTTAAAATAAACGCATTGAACTTATATATCATTCAAAATTGATTATAACACTAATGACTGTAAAATATATGCAAAATTTTAACAAAGTAAGTCAAATTCCTCATCGCTATTTCACAATATAATATTGTGTAGTTTGATTTGGTAAATAGATGACGATTAAATAGTGTAATTCTTTTGATGGTTTTAACTGATTATCTAGATAAACAGGTTCTAGAACAGCATATTTAAAGATATCAGGTAAATTAATTTTATGTGTATTTAACAATTCTTTCATTTCATCTGATGATTCTGCTAATTGATTAATGATTGCTCGGCGCTCCTCTTTTTGTAGGCGATCTTGCCACCAAATTTTCGGTTTAATTTTACTATTCGTTAAATAGTCTACTTTCATGTATGAAAGTATGGTTGGCATTTGGTTATAATCGATGCTCTCTAAGAAATCATATAGTCTTGTAAATAAATCGCTAAGTTGATAACGAATCCAAGGGTATCTTTCATTCCAATACACTCCAAATCGATACATGAAGTCAAATGGAGAAGTCTTGAAGTCATTGTCTACTAAGAATTTCATGGTGTAATCCATACGATGAGCATTCCAATAACGCTCTAAAATTTCTTCTGCTAAGTGGATTTTCTCAACATCACTTTCAGATAGTTTATCGTTGCGTTTCATTTCGTATGGGGCGAATTCATCATAAACGTATCCAAATTCATCGGCTTGTTTACGAAGTCCTGTTCCACGTAGCATTTTTAAGAATCCAAGTTGTAATTCTTCTGGACGAAGCGCGAAGACATCATTGAATGATTGCTCGAATCGATCGTACGGTTCTTCGGGAAGTCCAGCAATTAAGTCGAGGTGAAGAACGATTTTTCCACCTTGTTTAATACGTAGGATATTTGTTGTTAATTTGTCGAAGTTTTGACGACGTTTAACGAGTTTATTTGTTAATTCATATGTTGATTGAATTCCAATTTCAAAACGGAATAATCCTTCAGGGGCATGTTCATTTAAATAATCGATTAACTCGGTTGGCATGATGTCTGCTGTAATTTCAAATTGAAATTGAGTGCCAGGGAGATGTTCTTCAATAATAAAGTCGAAGATGTTTAGAGCATATGTTTTGTTAATATTGAACGTACGATCTAAGAATTTGAACATTTTAGCACCATGCTTCATCAGATAACGAATTTCGTTTTTTACGTTTTCGATATCAAAGTAGCGTACTTTATTATCAACTGATGCTAAACAGTATTGGCATGAATAAGGACACCCGCGTGATGTTTCAATATATTGAATTCGATTTGGCAGATGAGGAATATCTTCTTCGAAGTAGAAGGGAGATAAGATTTCCTTTGGATCCAAAATTGGAGCTTCCGCTGCTTTGATTAACTCGCCTGTTACTAAGTTTTTATAAACAATTCCACGTACTGTGGTGATATCTCTTTGCCCATGCAATGCTTCCATCAGTTCACGGAAAGATAGTTCTCCTTCACCGTAGATGATGTAGTCGATAGCACATCTTGAGAACCAAACATCAAAATCATATGAAACTTCAGGTCCACCCATCAAAATTGTAAGGGTTGGATCTTTTTCTTTTAACATATTGATTAAGGTTAAAGTTTTTTCAACATTCCAAATATAAACACTGAATCCGATGATTTTTGGATTTGTTGCAAGTAAATCGTTAGCAATGTTTTCTAATGTATCTTTTAATGTGTATTCCTTTAATTTAATATCAAAGGCTGGTGCATTCGCTTTTAAATATCGAATGGCTAAGTTTGTATGAATGTATTTTGAATTTAACGTAGTTAACGTAATTGACATATGTAAGCACCTCATTTTTTATCTTTTTCATTTTAGCACAATAATGAGTAGGATACCTATAGGTTTTCATCAGGATAGAGTGGTTGTATTGCTATTATTTGAATTTTAATACAATTAAAACTATTAAAAGTATAAAATTCCTTTTTATGCTAATACTTTTAATATGCAAGATGCTAAAACTGAGGTAGGTGAGTCATTGTGTTAATTTCTATTCGTGATGTTTCAAAAAGTTATAAAGTTGGTGAAATCCAAACTGATGCATTAAAGAATATAAATCTCAATGTAGAACAGGGAGAATTTGTCGTGATCTTAGGTCCATCAGGATCAGGGAAGTCAACACTTCTTCATGTTAGTGGAGGACTTGATGAGGTAAATCAAGGAGAAATTTTGGTGAATGGCCAACAGATTACAAATATGACCTCATCACAACTGACTCGTTTTAGACGTCAAGAGTTGGGATTTGTGTTTCAACAGTATAACTTGATGCCAAATATGACTGTTCTTGAGAATGTAGAGGTTGGGGCAAGACTTAGTCAAAATCATTTAGATGTTCATGAAGTTTTAAAAGAAGTTATGCTAGAGGAGTATGTCGGACAATTTCCATATCAATTATCAGGTGGACAACAACAACGTGTAGCCATCGCACGAGCAATTGCTAAAAATCCATCTATTTTATTTTGTGATGAACCAACAGGGGCTTTAGATGAAGAAACAGGAAAAACAGTTCTTGAAGTGTTACAACGCATTAATGAAGAATTTAAAACAACGATTTTCTTAATTACGCATAATTTAGGAATTGCAGAGATTGCTGATAAAGTTGTGAGAATGCGTTCCGGAGAAATTATTGATGTAACTCAAAATCAAGATAAAAAACGAGCTAAAGAAGTGAGTTGGGTATAATGATATTTAAAAATGTATTAAGGACGATTCAGCAAAAGCCATTACAATTTTTTTCATTGATGATTCTCATTACGATGTCTTCTTTTACATATGTTTCATTAGAAACGGCAATCTCATCTGTTTCTTATTTTTTAGACGATTATGCCTCAAAAACAAATCAGGAAGATTTTTTAGTTGTCCTTTCCTCACCAACAGAACAGGCTATTCGTTCGATGATTGCACAAAAAGGAGTTAGTGTATCTGAATTAGCGAATTTAAGTAAATCTGAAATGATGAAACAGTATGAGTATAGTTTAGTTGATTATTATGAGGATAAGGTAGCGGCACTTGGTGAGCGATTTAATGCAACGATTGAAGGCCGATTTTATCGCGATGTCGTCCAAGAAACCGATGATGGAACGTATACTTATCGAGTTGTAAAACAGACTGATTCGGTAAATTCAACTTATGTTGTAGCAGGTAAAATGCCTGAAAGTAGCTCGGAGATTGCAGTATTTAAACAATATGCAGATGCTAATGATCTCGCACTCGGAGATTCAGTTAAAATGAATGATGCCGAATATCAAATTTCAGCATTTATTGCAGTACCAGATTATATTTATCCTGTTTTTAGTTATGATAATCCGCTTTATGAAGCGGATCGTGAAACCATTGCGGTTGTCACAGATGATGTCTATGATACACTTTCACAAAAACAATGGGTTTTATACAGTGGTTATTTTAATGATGATGTGGATGTTGAAGAAGAAGTAGAAAAGATGGCTGGGATTTCTGGGGTTTCTCACGTGTTAAGCAAAAATCAAAATATCCGTATTAGTACTGTATCTGGCGAGTTAATCGGAAATAAATTACTTTCTGCTACGTTTTCATCATTACTCTTAGTCATGTGTGTGGTTGTCATCGTTTTAATTTTGAAAAAAAGAATTAATGCAGATCGTATGCAAATTGGTGTTTTAAAAGCGATGGGATATAGTCGTTTAACAATTAGCTTAAATTATTTAACGTATCCGCTGATTGCCGCTTTATTTGGAACAGTTATTGGAAGTTTATTTGGTATTGGAGTTTCAGGTTATATTTCTTCTTCGTATATGGTGCATTATGTTGTGCCAAAGATTAGCACTTATTTTACGCCTCAAATTTTACTTGGGGGGATTGTTTATCCTATATTAATGGTTGCAGTCTCAAGTTTTATCATTTTATTGTTTTTACTTAGAGAAGCTCCACTAGATTTAATGAAAGAAAGCAGTCATTTAAAAGTATCTAGAACTTCAAAAATTCTAGCGAAGCTATTATCTCCGTTATCATTTGAAACTCGTTTTAAATATTCTCTAGCTTTTAGAAACATGGGGAAAATTTTATCATTATTCATCATCGTATTTGTAGCGAGTATTTTCTTAGTTTTCGCTTCTATAGTATTTAAGTCAGTTGAAAATATTGTGGATAAAGCATTTGGTTCTGTTAATTATAATTATCAAGTTAAGTATAGTAAGTTAATAAATGAACCGCTGGGCATTACAGAAAGTCCGTTTATTGAGTATAATGCAATGCCTCTTAGCATGAAAAATAGTGAAGGAGAATTGATGTTTGATGTCACAACTTCTTTTGTTGTCTATGGTATTGATAGTTATAACATTATTAATCCGTTATATAACGCAGCGGGTGAAAATATTACAAGAAAATCTCAACAAGGTTTAATTATTAATGAATTTATCGCAAGGGCCTATTCTTTAGAAATTGGCGATGTGCTAACGTTTGAAGCAAAAAATAAACAGATTAGTTATGAGGTTGTCGATGTTGTAGACCACTATAATGGTCCGATGATGTATGTAGATATGAACTTATTAGCTGATGATTTACACTTAGTCGAAGGATATTATAATGGAAAATGGACTGGGGATAGACCAAGTACAGAAGAAAATATTTCTTATATTTTTTCAATTAACGATTTAGAGCGTAATATTGAAATTGGAATGGAAATGATTCAAGTTTCTTTAAGTATCATGCTCATTATCTCAGTCGTGCTTGGAAGTATTATTATGATTTTAATTACTAACTTTATAATAGATGAAAATCAAAAACAAATTTCTATATTAAAGGTAATGGGATATACGAAAAAAGAAGTTTCTAAAATGGTTTTAACAATTTATCTACCATTTGTAATTGTTGCTTATTTAATTAGTATTCCAGTCACTAGGGGGACGATAGATTATATAATGAATCAAATTGCAGCTAGTCTTCCAATGGCAATTCCAACTGATTTTACGATGATACAGGCTATAAGTGGATTATTCATTATTTTATTTACCTACTTTATTGCAATGGGATGCTCAAAAGCTCAACTTGATCGTATTTCGTTACATGAAGTTCTTAAATATTAAGTTAAATAATTTGTTGAAATATTCAAAAACATACTATATTATGATATTCTAATGATAAAAGGCCGTTTATCACAAAGTTATGAAATGTGATGAGAGAGTTTCTAAGTAGAAGGAAGGGGTCTCTTGATGGAAAAAGTGTTATTTGATCATGATACGATTACGCGATCATTAAAACGTATCGCACATGAAATTTTAGAAAAAAACGACAATTTAAATGATGTTGTTATTATAGGAATCCGTACACGTGGAGCTTACTTAGCTCAACGATTAGTAAAGTTAATCGAAGTTTTTGAAGGGGTAGAAGTGCCACTTGGTGAATTAGATATTACAAAATATCGCGATGATATTACACGCGAAATGAAAGAAGTCATTGTGAACCAAAGTTCAGTTCCAATGATGTTAAATGGAAAAACGGTTATTCTAGTTGATGATGTTTTATATACAGGACGTACTGTACGCGCCGCTTTAGAAGCTGTTTTAGAATATGGGCGCCCTAAAAATATTCAACTCGCAACATTAATCGATCGAGGACATCGCGAACTTCCAATTCGTGCAGATTATGTAGGTAAAAACATCCCGACTTCTCATAAAGAAGTAGTTAAACTATATCTAACAGAACTTGACGACAAAGATGCCGTAATCCTATCAAAAGGCGAGTAA
>NZ_AEXQ01000100.1:0-27026 GCF_000191865.1 Turicibacter sp. HGF1 | reverse complement strand
AACTTGAAACCAATTCGACATTTCCATTTAAAACAGTTATTCTGAGACTGATTCGTTTGGTTTCATTTTCGAATTGAATCGTCGCAATTTCTCCTTCTTTTTCAATAATGGTTCCTGTTCCAAATCGTTTATGATTAATCACGGAACCTTCTTTAAAAGGCGTTAAGTCAGCGGATTCTGAAGTTATTAGGCCTCTTTTTAACTCTTCAATTTTTTTTCCATGACTGAGGCGACTTGAGACGGGTTTTGGTTCTTCGTCAATTGGATTAAGAATCTTGGAAACTTCTTTATAAAAGTTTGAGCGACTAAATAATAGATTATGTTTTTTAGCAACACTTAGTAGCGTCAATTGCTCTTTTGCCCGTGTCATGGCGACATAAAAAAGACGACGCTCTTCTTCATAATGGTCAAAAATTTGACTTTTGGCTTCGATGATTGCTGTTTGGGGTGGCGTGATGCCATTCATACAATCAATTAAAAAGACGGTTTTAAATTCTAAGCCTTTTGAGGCATGAAAAGTTAAAAGGTTAACTCCTTTTGCTTGTGTGGTGCTTTGTTCACTAATTAGCCTGAGGTGTTCAAGGCGCTCAAGAAAGGCTTTGTGAGAATCTACGTCTTTGGCAATCATTTTTAAGGTTTCTAAAACTGCCATCCCTTGGGTATAAAGGCGTTCCTCTTTTTCATCTTTTAAGAATCCTTTTTTGATTAGATAACTTTCATAATCTAAAGTATTTAAAATAAAAGCCATCATCCGATTGCAAGGTAGACTTGGAAGTTTCATGAGGTTTTGTTTAAAGAGACGGACTTTTTCACGTTGATAAGTGGAATTAAAAGTAACCAGTCGTGTTAAATAATCGAGATAGCCACTTTCTGTTTGAGAGGTCACTTGATGTTGAGTTGTGGCTGAGAGATAGAGAATTTTCGCCACGCGTTGAAAGGATTCTAAGTGGTTAGGTGATCTTGATAAGGTGATTATGGCCTTGATATCTCTGACAATGGGATGGTAGAAAAATGAAAGTTTTCCTTCTTGGAGTTTGAAAGGGATTTGGTGACGTTCGAATTGTTCAATCAGGGGAAGAGCAGAAACATTTTGACGATACAAAATCGCCACATCGTTTAAATCTTCTGCTTGTTTTAACGTGGTGATTAAAAAAGATAATTGTTCTTGTTCGGTTTGAAAATGATGAAGAGTGGGGGACATTCCGGTTTCATTTTGAGTTTGAATCGTTTTTTTATATCTACTTTTATTATGTTGGATGAATTGAGAGCTCGTTGATACAATAGAGGCTGTTGAACGGAAATTTTGATTCATATAGAGAATGCGAGCTTCTTTAAAGGTTTCTTTAAAAGTTAATAGCTGTTTTGGATAAGCTCCTCGAAATGCATAGATACTTTGATCATCATCTCCTACTAAAAAAATGTTATGATGGCGACTGGCAATGAGTTTGATGAGTTCGTATTGGATTTTTGAGGTATCTTGCGCCTCATCGATTTGAATGTGGGTATAACGGGTTTGATAAAAATTTAAAAGGTAATCGTGATGTTTAAGGATAGAGAAGGCTGTAGTGAGTAGATCATCGTAGTCGAGTAAATATCTCGATTCTTTGAAGGCTTCATATTTTTTATAAAGTTGAATGAATTCCTCAACTTCTGTTTCGACGTATTGTTTGATTTCTTTCGTATGATGCGGTTCTATCATCAAGTTTTTAAGTAAACTGATTTGGCCAGTGAGCGTTTCTAAATCATCGTCGCTTGGATAACGTTCAGTTGTTTCGATGTAAAATTGTGTTAAGAGTTGCTTTTTATGAAGAGTCGTCTGATTTCCTTCAATAAATTGATACATTACCCCACTCAGTTGTTGGTAGTGTTTAATCAGTTGAAAAGCGAAACTATGAATCGTTGAAAATTGAACTTGTTTTGAGAGTTTGGGGAATAATGCTTGGAATCGCTCATTCATATCACGTGCCGATGCTTTTGAGAAGGTTAAGGCTAGAATTTGTTGAGGATGAACCTTTCCACTTAAAATCAAATTAGCTAACCGAATTACGGTTACTGTCGTTTTCCCGCTTCCTGGACAGCTAATCACACAAATGGGACCATCAAGGGCTTGAGTCGCTGCTAATTGATCATCAGTTAATACAATTTGATGATATTGATTGAGGTAGGTATATAAGTCCATGATGAAAATTCCTCCTAATGACACATTTTGTTTATCTTTATTATACAAGATGAGTCCCAATTTGACTAAAAATTTCATTGCTTGTTTGGTTTCATTTAGAGAATGAGGACCATTCACTCGTCTTCTTAATATGATACAGTAGAAAGGAAGGTGAGCGCGATGGCATTTTGGGATGACTTTCAAAAAAATATGAATAAAACAGCCAATGCTTCGATTAAAACGACGAGTAAATGGATTGAAATTGGAAAATTAAATGTGGCGTTGAATGCGGCTAAACTAGATTTGAATGATCTTTATGAGCGAATCGGTGAATATGTTTACCAAAATAAAATAGTTGATGTGAAGCAAAGTGATGAATTACAAGAATTATTTCATGAAGTGTCTCAACAAAAAATGAAGATAAGAGAAATTCAAGCACAACTTAATCAAATGAGGAGCAAGTATCATTGTGAGCAATGTGGGGCTGAGATTGATGCTAACACGAAATATTGTCCATATTGTTCAGCTCCTCAATCCAATCAAATTGATTGGAGAATTTAAGAGAAAGTTCTTATGAAGAAATTGACTTCATAAGAACTTTTTTTTGTAAATGCTGTCGAATGGTGGCGAAAAAATTAAAAATAAAGTATAATGACACAGGATTTTATCACGTGAAGCAAAATGTTAACAACATGTAAAGGAAAGGGTGAGAAAATGAGTGAGTTAATCATTGCATTGATTGTGATTATATTGGCAGCTTATTTAATTAAGAAAAAGTATGACATTAAATTAGTCATGTTCGGTAGTGGAATCCTGTTGATGTTGAGTGCTTTATTGATGAATAAAGTTATTCTACCGAGTGAAAGTAGTAGTGAAGTTCCTTTTTTTGATATTTTCAAGGTGATGGGGAATCTCTTTACCAAACAATTAAGTGGCGCTAGCTTTACACTGTTATTATTATTTGGTTATACGGCGTATATGAAGGCCATTAGGGCAGATGAAAAAACTGTTAGCGTGTTATCAGCCCCCTTAAAGCACATTAAAATCAAAGCGTTATTAATTCCTATATTTTATTTGATTGGAAATTTTTTGTGTATCATTATTCCAAGTTCTTCGAGTTTGTCAGTGATGTTGATGGCAACAGCCTTCCCTATCTTAACGAGTGCAGGTGTTTCCCCTTTAGCTGTGGGAGCTGTGATTGCTACATCAGCAACGATTGCCCCAACACCATTAGGTGCTGATAATTTACTAGCATCTGAAGCACTTGGTCTTCCTGTTACAGACTATGTGTTTAATTATCATGCTAAAATTTCCATTCCTATTATCTTAATGATGGCAATCGTTCATTTTATTTGGCAAAAACGTCAAGATCATTTAGAAAGAAGTGAAATCACTTCAACATTGCCAAAACTTAAGGAAGTAACGGATCAGCTACCGATGTTTTATGCAATCCTTCCTATGTTACCGTTACTCTTAATGCTGATTTTTTATTTTGTATCGGATGTGAATTTAGGTATTTCTGAAGTCATCTTTTTCTCATTGATGGTGAGTATATTGTGTGAAGTGATTCGAATGCGTTCATTTCAAAAGGGAACCGCTGAGATTCAAGCCTTCTTTAATGGGATGGGCGTTGGACTAACGACTGTTGTGGCTCAGGTTGTAGCGGCTTTAACCTTTGTAGAGGGATTAAAGATTTTAGGCGTGATCGATTTAATGGGGGAGGTTATAAATCATTTAAATGCAGCTGGTCTAATGTTGACTCTCGCTTTTTGTTTACTGGCTTTATTTGTTGGGTTATTAAGTGGAAGTGGATTAGCAATCTTTTACGCATTTGTTGAGCTAATGCCATCCTTTGCCGAGTCTGTGGGAATTTCAGCCATAAGTTTAGCAATTCCAATGCAATTTGTTTCTCATTTAGTCAAAAGTATTTCTCCAGTTTCCCCAACGGTTATTATTATCTCGTCGATGATGAATGTTTCTCCCGTGCGACTCATTAAGAGAACCATCGTTCCAGTCCTTGTTGGAATGGTGTTATCGATTGTTTTAACGTATGTGATTCTTTAGGATTCTCTTTCTCCTTAGTAGCATATCAAGCCTCTTTTCATATAATGAAGTAAAGGGTGAGTAAGAAGCTAAATGCTAGAGGAGGGAAAGAGATGCTTAGAATCAATCGAACATTTTTATTAGTTTATGATAGTTTAATAGCCTTTGCATTTATGTTACGATATATCTTAATAGGACCTGTTTTATTTAATTCAACTTGGTGTTTTTGGCTAACTTTAGTGGTGGTAACCGTTGTTTTGATTGGGTTAAGTTATTTGACGTTTTGTCATCCAACTCCACTTGAAATTGTTGCCTATCATGTCAATCTCATTATGAGACATCGAGTTGATGAAAATAATGATGAAGATTATAATGAAAAAAATAAAACTTATTTATCCAATCGTTTTATTCAAAGTGCTAATTACCAATTTTTTTATTATGGTAATTGTTGTGCAAAAACCGATCAGTATCGACAGATGAAAATTAAATTAGCTTTAGGCCAACAGACATTTAATCAAATTTCAATTATTATTAAAACGGTTGATGAACAATATATTCGATTCAATTTGATTAAACAAACAGAAAGTCCGCTTATTGCGTTTTTATATCACTGGGAAGTCGATCAAATCGAATATAGCGATAAAGAAACATTTGACCAGATGGTTAAAGGCCTTATTTAAAAAGACATGTTAATGTCTTTTTTTTTTTTATGGTTCATAAAAAAGAATCAAACAGCATGTAAAATTTTAGAAAAATAGGAATTTATTTTTTGGAAATAAGCTATAATAGAAATAATTATTATTAGGAGGAATCCTCATGGTGGTAGATAGTCATCCATGTTTGACCTATTTAAAAAACAAAAGGAAGATGGAAATTCAAATCTTGTGTTTTATTTTTTTTATTAGTTTAATAATCTTACTGTTTGAAAAAAAAAACGCCTCAAAGTTATTGTTTTATTTTTGGATTGTCGATTAGTTTAATTGTTTTAATCTGTATGTATCCAAGATTTTTAAACGGTGCTGAAAGAAAAATGAGATCCTTGAGGTACACCAGTCCTAAGTATTTATTTGATTTGGTGATACCTAATTTTTTATATAATGTGACTCAATTAGATTTTGGTTGTTTTAAAATTGAAAATGTTTTATTTAATGATGCTGGAATTTGTTTGGTTGATTCATTTCAATCCATTGGGGTATTACATGGTGAAAGAATGCAGTACTTACTGGAGATTCAATCATCAAAAGAACAACAATGTTGTCGAAAAGTAAAAAATCCATTTAGAACGTTGCTTTATAAAAGAGAGTGTTTAAAGTTAATCATAGAGTTGTATGATTTAAATTATGAAATCTATTCAGGATTATACTTACCGCATGCGAATTGGGTCGAAGGTCGTAAAGACTCATCAACGGATTTTTTGATTGAGGGAGGCAAGTCATTAAAGAAATTTATTAGAAACTTTGAAAGGTCTACCTTGAAAGTCATCATTAAAAATCAGTATCCTCTGACATCGTCAGAGGATGTTATTTATGCTTTAATGTCAATTCGTTATTTTGGTTATTTGAGACAATTTTATCATTCATTAATGCCACTTCAAAAAATCAGATTAAAAAAGGAGTTAAGTCCGAGTTCCATTATTTTGTTTGAATTCGTCATCTTAAAAGATGCTTTTACACTCGAAAAATTAGAGCGATTCATCAATAAAAATAAAAAACAACTAAAGGTCGGAATGAAAACTTGGCAAGAGCAGTTGTTTCTAGAATTAAATCAATTCTTTGAAAAAAATAATAACGATTCATTTACTCCTTTTAATTTGATGGGGTTAATGATGAGTGAAGGTTTTTTTATTCAAGCTAATCATGATTTATTTAATTAACATTTAAAGATCTAGAAGGGGGAAGTTCATGATGCAAATTACTATTCATAACATGCAACCAAAGCACTATGAAAGAGTAGGAGCTATTTATAAGCAGGGGATTGATTCTCATCATTGTACGTTTGAATCGGATGTCCCAACTTGGGAAGGATTTGACGCGAACCATCTTCCCTTTTGTCGGTTTGTGGTCTTAAATGAAAGAGAAGAGGTCATAGGATGGACTGCCTTGAGTCAAACGAGTTCGCGATCTTGTTTTGAAGGCGTCGCTGAAGTCAGTATTTATTTGGATCAACACGTAATCGGACAAGGGATTGGAGAGCAATTATTAAATTATTTAATTACAGAATCTGAACAAAATGGGATTTGGAGTTTGATTTCAGGTATATTTCCAGAAAATGTAGCAAGTCTTAGGTTACATCAAAAATGTGGATTTAGATATGTGGGATATCGCGAAAAGATGGGGAAAACAAGAGAAGGCGTCTTTAGAGATGTTTTGTTTATGGAAAGAAGAAGTTTAAAGGTTGGGGTTTAGTTTGAAATTTTTGAACTGTTACCTGTCTCACTCCTAATGGATTGGCATATACTAAAAAGGTAAGCAGGCAAAGTGAGGGGATAGTATGGAATATGGAATTAGCGGTTACCGCTCTAGCCAGGATCATTATCGAACCAAAACTGTTGTCCAGTTAGATAAACATCAAAGTGATTTATCCGGAGATGGAGTTGCTGAAACGATTTATTTATTGGGAATTAAAAATAATGATGACTTAATTATTAATGAAATAACGTTAGTGATTGAAAATGGAAAGGATAAAGAACGTCGTTATTACGCCATTCCAACTTCAAGTGGAATGGGTGGCGGGATACATGTGGAAGATTTCAATCATGATGGACAATTAGATATTGGTGTGTATATTTTAAGTGGTGGAACCGGAAATGAATTGAAGTATTACTTGTTACTCAATCATAATCATGAATTTTGTTTAGCTTTTAGTAGTGACATGTATGAGGAAAAAATGAAGTATCAAGTTCAATATTTAGATCGATACCAAGTTGAGGTCAAAAATTTAAATTCAGAACAAACAAGGTTAATTAATTTAAAAGATAAATCACCTGAATATTTAAAGGTGATTTATGATGAACAGGGAATGTTAAAAGAACCGATTCAGGGCATCGTAGCACATGTTAGCGATGCGGATTCAATTGAGAGTAAAATGTTTGATCAAGGTAGCGATTTGATTTTAACTCACCGTATATTAGGGCGTTCTCACAATGACACGCTAGGATATGTTTCAGCTTATCTAGTTTTCGATAATGAAAAATATCATGTTTACAAGATTTTAGTTTCTCAGTAAAAAAAATAGAGATTCTAACAATTTATAGAGTAAAGAGAAAAAAAAGACAAATAATAAAAGTAAAATTGCAAAGGAAATCTTGGAGTGATTAATATGACAATTGAAGCTTTTATTTTTGGTGCTATTTTTGAAATGTGTATTACGTATCTACTTTTATGTGAACTATTCTTTTAAAAAGGTGAAGTCTATAGCTAGACTTCACCTTTTTTAAGATAGATTTAGTTTAATAACGACTTGGGTTTTCGACAGGAATAAATAGTAAGTAAGACTGAATAAGTTAGAAGCGATAGATTTAATGGAAGAAAGGATGAGTGTAAATAATAGGTTGGAGTCGTTAATGAATGACGATATTCATCTTTGATTAAAAACAAATATTGATCCGGATTTTCCTCAATTGTTTCACCGTTTGAGATTTGATCTAAAATATTCAGGTAAAAAGAGGTAGATTCTTCGTTATAACCAAGAAGTAAGTAAGTTCCATTAACGATGGTAGCGGGAACGGCCCCTTTTAGATTTTCAGGAAGATTGAATTTTTCTAGCCACTCATTAAAATAACTTTTAATTTTTTTATTTTTTATATTATAGTATCTTGCTGAAATGCCTAAGAGGTCAGAATTAGGATGAAACAGTTCCTTATATAGATTTTCTTTTAAAATCGTACAATAAGGACATCCTGTTCTTCCAAAGCTTTCAATAATAATGGTAGATTTTTTAACTTCATGATTGCTGAATAAAGGAAGATTAGGCGCTGAAAGGGTTTCGGGCTGGTTTTGATAGATTAATGAGGTGTAAAAAAAATAAATTAAGACGATTAAACTTGCTAATAAAGAATAGTTTTTCAAGTAGTTCATATTTCCCCCCACGAATATAAAACATGATTGATAATTTTACCACTTTTTGGAATAAAATTCAATCATTTAAAGTGAAACAAAAAAAAGACAACCTACATGTAGTAGGTTGTCTAATCTATTTAAATGAATGAATGGCTTGTTGGTACCAGTGGCCGGATTCGAACCGGCAAGGAGTAAACTCCGGTGGATTTTGAGTCCACTGCGTCTACCAATTTCGCCACACTGGCTTTACAAAACTAATTATAGCATGAATTTTATAAATTTCAATATTTTTCCTAAATATATTTTTAAAAATAAGATTTTTTGATTTACAAAGTTTAAAGGAGAAGGAAATTGAAAAATCGTAGCAATGATTATTTTTATTTGAAATTTGTACAAGAAAAAAGATAAAATGATGAATTTTTTAATTTTTTAAACGTATATTATGAATATAAAGCGTTTTCTTAGAGCACTTGAAACATTCGAAAATAAAATAAAGCTGAATTTTGTCGGACGACAATGTGTTGGGATGTAGAGTGTCATAAGAAAAAAGCACAAAAAATAATTTGGAGGGATTTTATATGATTATGTACTGGCAGTCAGCATCAAATAAAATAGTAAGTGAAGAAGAATTTTTAGCGTCACAAGCTGGGGTTAAACAAAAAATTTCAGATTGGGCTGAAAATGAGTTGCATTTACAAAATCAGTTACTCGAAGATTTTGTTACTGATAAAGTAGAAGAATACACACGCTCCTACCTTAAAGTAAGTTTACCATTTGAATCAGAAGCGTTTTGTCGAGAGTACCTTGAAAAGTTTTATGAAGAACATTCGGAAATTATTTCCTTATTCCCTTATGATCGATGGGCTTGGGTTCAAAAACTTGAAAATATTCATTATGGTGAATACGACATTCAAAGTGTCAGAGTCGAAAGTAAATTACTTGATCATAAAGAATTACCTTTAGTCTAATTTAATTCATTCAAGAGTAAAAGGATTGCGATTCATAGCGCAATCCTTTTTTAGCGAGTCGCTTGATTAAGTAGGAAAAGGCTCTGATTTAAAAATGATAAATCTTTTTATCTTTAAGCCTCTTTCTTAACCTTGAAATGAGATAAGAGGAAATGAAGTGTTTGTTAACCTTCAATAAGGTTTAAAATCTCGATGAGAGTCTGTAGATGATCTAACAATCGTAATTGTTTATAAAGAGGAAGATAAACTAGACCTTAGACGTTAGTTAGGAAAAAATTAAGATACTCATTCATAGATTGAAAGCTAAACTCTATGTTGAGGAATAAAGAATCCGTATCAGTAGGAAGATCATACTCTAACTATAGTATTCCTTAGTATCTTTTGATTCGTTACGATTAAATGGAAAAAATTTCTTAATAAAAATATTCAAAAAGTTATTTACAAAAGTGTTGAAATGGTTTAATATAGTCAATGTAGAAAACAACAACAAAACAACAACATGTCTCGGTAGCTCAGCAGGATAGAGCAACGGCCTTCTAAGCCGTCGGTCGGGGGTTCGAATCCCTCCCGGGATGCCATTAAAAAGTAAATTTTGAGAACTGCATTAGTAGTTCTTTTTTTATTATAATTAATAAAAATGCTAGATCCAGAGGTGAAACATGTCTCGAGTTATTGATTTTCCTACAAACTATGAACAAAAAATAAACAAGGCAGATGAATTGATTGATAAAGGATATATTGATCAAGCGATTTGTCTGATTGAGGATTTTATTGAACAATCGAATCCAAGTCAAGGGAAGGAATTGCTTCAAAAAAAGTTATTAACCTGTTATTTTATAAAAAAAGAGTTTGATAGTGTTGAGGACGTTTTGAGTCAAATGCCTGTTGGTTTAGGAGACTTATCGATACTTGCTCATCGTTTTTTACTTTATCATTTTGATCAGAATGATGTTTTATTAACTGAGCTAGAAGCGGACTGTAAAAAAAACTTATCAGTTTTTGCCTATAAAAATTTGCAGGAGTTAATCGCTCAGCTTAAAACATTTTACGAAGAATATTGGGTTCAATCCATTGAAAAACAAGTTGTTCGCTTAAATGAAGGGTGTTCATTTGAACAGTCTTTGTTAATTCTTTCGGATTTGTCCCAATATTCAAATGAGGAATTAGGCTATTTTAAACAACCCTTAATCACATTTTATGAACAAGCACCCTCTCCTATTTTGAAAACGATTCTGTTTGAGTTGTTAGCCAAAAAAGAATTGAATTGGAGTTTGCCACGGGCTAATGATTCAGGAGAATCTGAAGGAATGATTTTGACTAATTTACAGACGTTAATGCCATTTAATAAAAAATTAGAGCAAGTGAATGAAATAATCGAACAAATGGACTTATTTGATGAGGTTAAGGTTCTTTTGTCTTTACAAGTGAATCTCTTTTATCAGTTTTGTTTTCCTAACTATGAAACCCTAGATTTATCGCTTGTCATCGAGCGGTTATTAGCGTTAATTATGGGAGAAAATGACGATTTTTTAGCAAGAGATGATTTAAGTTCGACGAATAGCTCTATAATAAATTACACAACTTGTAAATTGAGTCAGTATATACTAAGTTTATCATCATTAATGTAGAAATTAGGAAAAGCCTATGTTATAATTTAAAAGTTGTTACAAAGATGTAAACGCAAGGTTAATAGATGGAGGTATACATTATGGCAGTTAAAGTTGAAACAGTAGAAACAAATAAAGTAAAATTAACGATGACTATTTCTGCAGAATCATTTGATAAAGCATTAGATACAGCATTCAAAAAAGTATCTAAAAATTTAGCAGTACCAGGATTCCGTAAAGGGAAAATGCCACGTCAAATGTTCGAACAAAAATTTGGTGTAGAAGCATTATATGAAGATGCATTAGAGGTTGTATTACCAGGAGCATATATGCAAGCAATTCAAGAAACAAATATTGCACCTGTTGCTGCGCCATCTTGGGATATCGAACAAATCGGTAAAGGGCAAGAGTTAATTGCATCAGCAACTGTTGTAGTTAAACCAGAAGTTGAATTAGGACAATATGCAGGAATCGAAGTTGAAAAATTATCAACTGACGTAACTGAAGAAGATGTTCAATCAGAATTAAACGGGTTATTAGAACGTCAAGCTGAAATCGTTGTAAAAGATGGAGCAGTAGAAAATGGAGATACAGCTGTTATCGATTATGAAGGATTTAAAGATGGTGTAGCATTCGAAGGTGGAAAAGGGGAAAACCATCCATTAGTTATCGGATCTAACTCTTTCATCCCAGGATTTGAAGAACAATTAATCGGAATGACTGCTGGTGAAGAAAAAGAAATCAACGTTACATTCCCTGAAGCTTATCATTCAGCAGATTTAGCTGGAGCTGAAGCAACATTTAAAGTAAAAGTTCATGAAGTGAAAACTCGTGAATTACCACAATTAGATGATGAATTCGTTAAAGATTTAGATCGTGACGGAATCGAAACAGTTGAAGAGTTAAAAGCTGATTTAGAAAAAGTAATCAAAGAACGTAAAGAAACAGCAGCACGTAATCACGTGATTGATACAGTTGTAGAAAAAGCAACTGAAAATGCTAAATTTGACATTCCAGTTGAAATGATCGATGCTGAAGTGGCGCAAATGGTTAAAGAAGCAGAACAACGTTTCCAAATGCAAGGATTCAACTTAGATTTATACTTCCAATTCACTGGAACTGATTTAGAAGGATTCAAAGCACAATTACGTCCAGAAGCTGAAAAACGTTTAAGCTATAACTTAACATTAGAAGCAATCGTTAAAGCTGAAAACATCGATGTAACAGAAGAAGAAGTAGATGCTAAATTAGTTGAAATTGCAGGAGCTTATGGACGTGACGTTCAAGAGTTAAAAGCTGCGTTACCAAGCTTAGCCATGTTAAAAGAAGATTTAAAAGTACAAAAAGCTGTTGATTTCATCGTTGAAAAAGCAATTTGCAAATAATAACAGTCTATAGTAATAGATAGTACTTAATGAGGCGCGTATCCTTCGTGCCTCATTTTGTGCAATTTAAGCATTTGCAAAAAATGTCTAAAAACGACGTTAATAAAATGCAATGCTACTGAATATATATACTAATACATGGATGATATCAGTTATCTGTATATGGAGGTGTAAAGAATGAATAACATCGATATTACGTGTTCGTTCTGTGGTAAAAGCCATGACGAAGTAAACAAAATTATTGCGGGGCCTGGTGTGTATATCTGTGATGAATGTATCCAGATGTGTTCAGAGATTATTGAAAATGAGCAGTCAGATGAATTATGTGAAGAGTTTAAAACATTACCGAAACCAAAAGAAATTTTTGATTTATTAAACGAGTATGTGATTGGTCAAGAAGATGTTAAGAAAGTTCTTGCGGTTGCGGTTTACAATCATTATAAGCGTTTAACATCTAATCAAGATGATAGTGATGGTGTTGAAATTTCAAAAAGTAATATTTTATTACTTGGATCAACTGGAAGTGGAAAGACATTATTAGCTCAAACGTTAGCTAAGGTATTAGATGTTCCATTTGCTATTGCAGATGCAACCTCATTAACTGAGGCAGGATACGTAGGAGAAGATGTTGAAAATATCTTACTTCGACTGTTACAAGCAGCTGATTTCAATGTTGAAAAGGCCCAAAGAGGGATTATCTACATTGATGAGATTGATAAAATTGCACGTCGTTCAGATAATCCATCCATTACACGTGATGTATCTGGAGAAGGCGTACAGCAAGCTTTATTAAAAATTTTAGAAGGATCTGTTGCTAATGTACCGCCACAAGGTGGGCGTAAACATCCAAATCAAGAATTTATTCAAATTGATACAACGAACATTTTATTCATGGCAGGTGGGGCTTTCGCTGGTATTGAAGAAGTGGTTAAACGTCGTATTGGTAAAAAAGTTATTGGATTTGGTGCTGATTCTAAAGCTAATAATTTAACTAAAAAAGAAATTTATGCTCATATTCAGCCAGATGACCTATTGAAATTTGGTTTGATTCCAGAATTTATCGGTCGTTTCCCAATTATTGGTGCCTTAAATCCGTTAGAAGTAGAGGATTTAATTCGTATTTTAACAGAACCTAAAAATGCATTAACGAAGCAATATGAAAAAATCTTTAAAATGGATAATGTGGAACTGGTGTTTGACGAAGGAGCTATTACAGCCATTGCTGAAAAAGCCGTTGAACGTAAAACAGGTGCACGTGGACTTCGTTCTATAATCGAATCTATCATGACAGATGTAATGTTTGAGATTCCTTCAACTGAGAATATTGAAAAATGTATCATCACACGTGATGTTATTGTTGATAATACAAAACCAACACTTATCTTTAAAGATGGCGTTGCTTAATGAAGGAAGAAGTAATTATTTTATTTCGTATAAAATATCAAAAGTTTTTTATGTTATAATAGTAGTAGAGAATGGGAAGCGAATCGCTTCCTTTTCTATATCAATGAAACTGTCCGTCCATGATAAACATGAAAAGCAAACAAAGACAGACACAATCCGATATTGTGATATGTAGCATGATACGTCGTATGCAAAGTACTAGTGAGGTGAGTGGAAATGAGAATAGATGTAAACAGTGTGGAGACACATACACTTCCAGTGTTACCTGTGAGAGGTGTGATTTCTTTACCTAATACAGAAATTCGTTTAGAAATTGGACGTCCACAATCAATCGAAGCGTTAGAGGTTTGTGAAGAATACTCAAACTATGTTATTTTAGTTTCACAAGTTGATCCAAATGTGGAAGTTCCGCAAAGTGAAGATTTACTCCAATACGGAACAATTGCCAAGGTAACGATGAAAATTAAGTTACCAAATGGACATTATAAAGTAAAGTTTAATACTTTAACACGAGTTGAAATACAAGAATATACTCAGTTAGAGCCTTATTTCATGGCGACAGTTCAGACGATGCCATCAACTCCTTTACAAGAAGAACAAGAAATCGCGATTATGCGTCTATTAAAAGAAGCGGTTGTTGAACATGGAAGTTCTTTATTTGTTCATCCAAATGATGTAAAAGAATTGGTTGAGAGTGCAACGAATGCAGATCAAGCAACGGATATTGTTGCCTTCTATTTACGTATATCAGAAGAAGAA
Organism: Turicibacter sp. HGF1; assembly: GCF_000191865.1. Taxonomy (NCBI): domain Bacteria; kingdom Bacillati; phylum Bacillota; class Erysipelotrichia; order Erysipelotrichales; family Turicibacteraceae; genus Turicibacter; species Turicibacter sp. HGF1. Next base: position 12,644 of record NZ_AEXQ01000100.1, on the reverse strand, counting down.
AAGGTAAAATATCTTCAAGAAACAAATGTTGAGGAGCGTTTAACCTTATTATTAAAAGATATCGAGAAAGAAAAATACATCGCTGATCTTGAAATGAAAATTAATCAAGAAGTTAAACGTTCGGTAGATGCTCATCAAAAAGAATTTTATTTACGAGAAAAAGCAAAAGCAATCCAAAAAGAATTAGGTGATGATTACTCAAAAGAGGCGGTCAGTCAAGAATTCAGAGAAAAGTTAGAAGCATTAGGAGTTCCTGAAGCAGTTAAAGCTAAGGCTTTAGAGGAGATTCGACGCTTTGAAATGTTACCCTCTAATTCAAGTGAATCAGGTGTGGTTAGAACGTATATTGAGTGGATTCTAGCTCTACCATGGTCGATTCAAACAACCGATAATACAGATATTTTATTTGCAGAAGAAACTTTAAATAATCAACATTTTGGATTAGAAAAAGTTAAAGATCGCATTTTAGAATATTTAGCGGTTAAAACGATGACAGGTAAAAATCCTTCGACTATTTTATGTTTAGTTGGACCTCCTGGGGTTGGGAAAACATCACTTGCAAAATCGATTGCAGATGCTTTAGGACGAAAATTTGTCAAGATATCACTTGGTGGTGTTAAGGATGAATCTGAAATTAGAGGACATCGCCGTACTTATTTAGGAGCATTACCAGGGCGAATGATTCAAGCGATGAAGAAAGCGGGAACGACAAATCCAGTCTTCTTGTTAGATGAAATTGATAAGATGGCGAGTGATTATAAAGGAGATCCGGCTTCTGCGATGCTTGAGGTTTTAGATCCTGAACAAAACAGTCATTTTAGTGATCATTACTTAGAAGAAGAATATGATTTATCAAATGTCTTGTTTATTGCAACAGCTAACTATTTAGAAAATATTCCGGCACCACTTCGTGACCGTATGGATATGATTCATGTAGATAGTTATACAGAACAGGAAAAAACGGAAATTGCGAAACGTTATTTGCTACAGAGACAGTTAGAGGCTCATGGCTTAACGAAGGAACAGCTTTCGATTGATGAAGCGGTGATTTTAGAGTTAATTCAATATTATACTCGAGAAGCTGGTGTGCGTCAGTTAGAACGCCAAATTGGCTCTATTTGTCGAAAAGTTGCTAGAAAATTATTAGCCGAAAAAGTAGAATCATTACATGTGGATTCTTCTATGCTTGTTGAGCTATTAGGAAAACATAAATATACACATGGATTGATTGAAACAGAAGATCAAATTGGTGTCGTGACAGGACTTGCGTATACTCAATTTGGAGGAGATATTTTACCTGTTGAAGTCACATATTATAAAGGGACGGGCAAAATGGTTTTAACAGGTAAACTAGGTGATGTTATGAAAGAATCAGGGCAGGCTGCGATTAGTTTTGTTCGTGCAAATGCTAAAAAGTATGGCATTGACCCAGATTTATTTAAAGATCATGACATTCATATTCATGTGCCAGAAGGAGCAACTCCGAAAGATGGCCCATCTGCAGGGGTGACCATGGTTACAGCGTTAGTCTCTGCTTTAAGTCAAAAATTTGTAAAACGCGAAGTGGGAATGACAGGAGAAGTGACACTCAGAGGTCGTGTTTTACCAATAGGTGGATTAAAAGAAAAATCAATTTCAGCTCATCGAGCAGGATTAACAACTATCATTATGCCAAAAGATAATGAAAAAGATTTAGATGAAATACCGCAAAGCGTAAAAAGACAAATGACGTTTATTCCTGTTTCAACGATAGATGAAGTTTTACAGCATGCGTTACGATAAGGTGTTGAGAATATGCATATAACAAAAGCAGAATATATAAAAAGTTGTGTCAAAGCGGAACATTATCCAACAGATGGATTACCAGAAATGATTTTTGCAGGACGTTCGAATGTTGGAAAATCCTCATTTATCAATTCACTGACAAATCGTAAACACTTAGCACGTGTTTCAAGCCGTCCAGGGAAAACTCAAACATTAAATTTCTATAACATTAATGATATGATGTATTTAGTTGATGTTCCGGGATACGGTTACGCCAAAGTGAATCGCTCGTTAAAAGAGTCATTTGGACGTATGATTGAAGAATATTTAGTTGAACGTGATGAATTAATCTTAGGTGTTTTATTGGTGGATTATCGTCATAAACCAACAGCGGAAGATATTGCAATGTATCAGTTATACAAATACTATGAAATCCCAAGTGTTGTGATTGGAACGAAAAAGGATAAAGTGAACCGTAGTCAGTATAAAAAACAAGAAAAACTCATTAAGGAGACGCTTGGATTTGATCAAGATGATGTTTTTGTGGCTTACTCTTCAGAAACTCATGAAGGTCGTGATGAGGTTTGGGAAATTTTCTTAGACTTAATCCAACAATACAATGATATTATTCAAGAAATGGAACATGAGGAAGAATAAAATAAAGAAGCTATCTCGAAACAAGAGATAGCTTTTTAATGTGAGAAAATAAAACAAAAAATGACAGATTAAACGATAAAGTAGCGTTATTTTTTGGAAATATCAAAAGAAAAACTTTATTATATGAAAAAAGGAAATATTATAGAACTTTTTCCTTAAAAAATTTTTAATTTTGTTTTAAATCAACCTTAGATAATGTATAATTAATGGTGAAATGTGGATAGTTAGATAGAGATTGTGGAGATAAGTGGTGAATATAAATGTTTATTGGTGAGTTTCATCATAGTATAGATGCTAAGGGTCGTTTGATTATGCCTGCTAAGTTTAGAGAGCAGTTAAACGAATGTTGTGTTATTACTAGAGGGATTGACCAATGTCTATTTATTTATCCGATAGAGGAATGGAAGATATTGCTTGAAAAAGTGAATGGGTTACCTGTTAATCGTAAAGATGCCCGCCAATTTTCACGCTTTTTTCTTTCTGGTGCGTGTGAATGTGAATTTGATAAACAGGGAAGAATTAATCTATCAACACCCTTAATGAATTATGCAGGGCTTAGTAAAGATTGTGTTATCATTGGCGTCTCAAATCGAATTGAAATTTGGGAGAAAGAAAAATGGACGCAATATTTTGATTTCTCTGTAGATTCTATTTTAGATATTGCCGAAAATATAGGATTTGATTTATAGGAGGTTACAACCATGTTTAATCACTACTCAGTTTTACTTCGTGAATCAATTGAGAATTTAGAGATAAAAGAAGATGGTATTTATGTTGATTGCACCTTAGGTGGTGGCGGACATAGTAGTGAAATCTTAAAAAGATTAACTACAGGACATCTGTATTCATTTGATCAAGATTCATTTGCAATTGAGAATGCAACGAAACGTTTAAAAGAAATTGGAGACAATTTTACAATTATTAAAAGTAATTTTGTTCATTTGAAAGAAGAATTAAATGCACGTGGGGTAATGAAAATAGATGGTATTATTTTTGATTTAGGCGTATCATCGCCACAGTTTGATACACCTGAACGTGGATTTAGTTATAATCATGATGCGAAGTTAGATATGCGTATGGATCAAGAGGCTGAATTATCAGCATATGAGATTGTCAATGAGTGGGAATATAAAAATTTAGAATATATTTTCCGTGTTTATAGCGATGAAAAATTTTCAAAACAAATTGCACGTGCCATTGAACGTTATCGCGAAAAACAACCGATTGAAACGACTTTTGAGTTAGTAGAAATTATCAAATCTGCGATTCCAGCGCCGGCAAGACGAAAAGGTGGTCATCCTGCTAAACGTACCTTCCAAGCATTACGTATTGCGGTAAATGATGAATTGAAAGTATTTGAAAAGGCATTAAAAGATGCCATGGATATGTTAAATGTTGAAGGGCGAGTGGCTGTTATTACCTTCCATTCTTTAGAAGATCGTATTTGTAAACATATGTTTAAAGAACGAAGTGAAGCAAAAGATCTTCCAAGAGGATTGCCAGTTATTCCACAAGAATTCCAGCCAGAATTTAAATTAATTACTCGCAAACCAATTGTGGCAGATGAAACAGAGTTAACGGAAAATAATCGTTCTCATTCAGCAAAATTAAGGGTAGCTATGAAAATGAAGTAGAATAAGGGGGAAGAGAAATCATGAATACTGCGGTTAAGCAATTAGAACAAATTGAGGTTTCGCATTCATCGCAACACGTCAAAAGAACAGTCGTTAAACGTAAGAAAAAAAGTTTATACAATTTTACTAATTTAGCAATTTTAACAGGAGTTGGAGCTTTTTGTTTGATTGCTGGGAGACTCTATTTAGACGCTCAAATGACTCAAATTCATTATGAAACAGAGGCGTTAAAATTAAAAATTTCGAACCAGATTGTTGTGAATGAAGAATTGTATTCAAAAATTGCGGAACTTTCAACTTATTCACGTGCTATGGAAATTGCCAAACAAAATGGACTTTCGACTTATAATAACATTGTAAACATTGGAGAGTAAAATCCTCATAGAAATAAATCAAGAAGCAAATGTATGGTGAGGATGATTAGTATGAAAAAAGAAAGACGACTCAATCACACAGGAAGAAAGATGCTAGTCATTATAACAGCTTTCTTCTTGGTCTTTTTTTTATCCATTGCCTATCATTTTATCGAGATGGCACTCACGGGTGAGAAAAAAGGTCATGATTTATATCAGTATGCGCTTAATGTCTATTTAGCTGAAGAACAAGTGCAGGGTAAACGTGGAACCATTTATGATCGTAGTGGTGTTGCTTTAGCAGAACAGTTAACGTCATATACCTTATATGCTAACCTATATGAAGGTTATGGAGATGTGGTAGAAGATATTGATGATACGGCTAATAAGTTAAGTACGGTCATCGATTTATCAGCAGCTGAAATAAAAGAAATTTTATCTAAAGATCGAAAACAGGTTGAATTTGGAAATGCCGGTCGTCAATTAACCTATTTAGAAAAAGAAAAAATAGAACAGATGAATTTAAAAGGGATTAAGTTTACGGAAAACATCAAACGGTTTTATCCTAATGGGATGTTTGCCTCTCATACGCTTGGATATACGAAGTGGGATGAAGTCAATCGTGTCCTTGAAGGCGAGATGGGAATTGAGTCGTACTTTGATGAGTATTTGCAAGGAAAAAATGGACGTATTCAATATTTAAGAGATAAAAAGGGATATGTTCAACCAAATAAAGAAGAATTTGTATTAGAAGAGGCAAGTGATGGCTTAGATATCTATTTAACACTTGATTCGACGATTCAAACCTTATTAGAAGAAGCCATGGATAATGTTTGGGAAAGTGCGAATCCACAGAGTTTAGTTGCCGTTGTCGCTAATCCTAAAACAGGAGAGATTTTGGCAATGGGAAGCCGTTCAAGTTTTGATCCTAATATAAGAGATATTGAAAATTATAATAATCCAGTGATCTCTGATCCATTTGAACCGGGATCGACGATGAAGATTTATACCTATGCTGCTGCTATTAATGAAGGAAAATATAATGGAAGTCAGTACTTTCAATCGGGATCACGCTTAGTGAATGGTTCTACTATACGAGATTGGACCCAGACTTGGGGGACGATTACCTACGATCAGGGGTTCTATCGTTCGTCAAATACGGCAATTATCGATCTTTTAACGAATGGAATTACGCCTGAGACGAATATTGAATATCTTGAAAAATTCGGTTTTGGAAGTCAAGTAGGATTACCCTTACCAAGTGAATCAGCAGGAACATTACCGACTGATTGGGATGTGACACAAAAAATAACAGCTGGATTTGGTCAAGGGATTTTAACGACTCCGATTCAACATATTCAGGCCATTACAGCTATTTTAAATGAAGGACAGTTAATTCAACCTCAACTGATTGAACGTGTTTATGATCCTAATCAGGAAAAAGATGTTTATCAATTTGAGCCGATTAAGCTAGATAATCCTATTACGGCACAAACGGCAAAACAAGTAAAAGATTTGATGGTTGGTGTTGTAGCCGAGGAAGATGGTTCAGGACGTCTTGCTTATAGTTTAGATGGTTTTACAAGTGGTGGGAAAACCGGAACGGCTCAGATTGCGGATGGTGCTAATGGATATCTTGCTAATGAATATTTGTATAGTTATATCGGATTTGCACCTGCAGATGATCCAGAGCTTGTGATGTATGTGGCCATGTCAAGACCTGAAACAGGTGGACACGACCAACTTGGACAAATTTACCGTTACGTCATGCAAACAGGATTAACGTATTTAGGAGCAGAAAAAACACCTATTTCAAACATTGAAGATGTCTATCAAAATGTTGAAGTGAATCAATACATTAATCAAAATGTTGAAGTGGCCAGTCAACGTTTGATTGAGGCTGGTTTGCAACCGATTGTGATTGGATCAGGAAATCAAGTTTTTGCACAATCTCCTTCAGCAGGAAATATAGTGGTGAGTGGGAGTAAAGTCTTTTTACAAACAGGTAAAACATATGAATTACCTAATTTTGAAGGTTGGACGAAAGATGAAGTCGTTCGTTTTGCTGAATTAGCTTCATTAAAGGTTACCTTTAATGGAGAAGGATTTGTGACATCGCAATCATTAGCTCCTGAACAAAAGATTCAGTCTACTACTGAGATTGTGATTGAGTTGACGAAAACCCCATCTCAAAATGTGACAGAAGAGGCGCATGAAGAAAACGAATCTGAAGATTCTTCTGCCGAGATAGAAATATCTCAAGAAAATGAACCAGTAAATGACTAAATTTTAGCCTAATAACGCTTTGAATAGCGTTATTAGGCTTTTTTTTATTTAAATTCTGCATAAATTAAATAGAATTGTAATAAAGTTGAATAAAAAAGTAATGTGTAGAGACGATTACGTATTTACTAAGAAAAAGACTCATATAGTTATTATGTAGGTTCAAAGTGATCATAATTGTCATATTAAATTTTACATGAAGGGGGAGCAATGGATGAAACAAGCAGGAGTCATACAACGACGATTACTTATCTTTTTATCAATTGTACTAATTTATTTTATAGCATTATTTATTCGACTTGGTTACTTGCAAATTTTTGACTCAAATGAATTGGTACAAAAAGCAGAAGAACTTTGGTCACGAAATTTACCGATAGAAGGACAAAGAGGAATTATTTATGATCGTAATCACGAAGTGATTGTTGGTAATGAAGTAGCGCCATCTGTGATTGTTATTCCAAGGCAGGTAACAGATGTTGAGCATACTTCTGAGGTATTAGCTGAAATATTAGGTGTGTCGGTTGAAGAGGCTAATCGACATGTCACGCACCGAGTTTCAGTCGAAAGAATTCAACCAGAAGGAAGAAAGTTATCAAACGAGCAAGTGGTTGCGATTCAGGAAGCGAATTTAGATGGGGTTTACTTAGTTAATGATGTCAAACGTAGTTATCCATATGGAAGTTTGCTCGCTCAAACCATTGGATTTACAGGAATTGATAATCAAGGAATTACAGGACTTGAGTATGTTTATAATGATTATTTAATGGGAGCTAATGGGGTTTGGCAATACTTTTCAGATGCAAAAGGGAATCCACTTCCACAGTTTTCAGATTCTTATTCCCCTGCATCTCGTGGATTAGATATTGAATTGACGATTGATTTGCATTTACAACAAATTCTTGATCGAGAATTTGATAATGCTGTGGCAAAATATGATCCAGATCAAATGATTGGGATTATTATGGATCCGAAAACAGGAGAGATTTTGGCTTTATCGTCACGTCCAACATATGAACCAGAAAATTATCAGGACTATGATCAAGAGATTTTTAATCGTAACTTACCGATTTGGTCAACGTATGAACCAGGTTCAACATTTAAAATTGTAACGTTCTCAGCAGCCCTAGAAGAAGGGGTGATGACTCTTGAAGATCGATTCTTTGATCCCGGATATGCAATGGTTGATGGTGTCAGAATACGTGACTGGAAAGCAGGGGGTCATGGCGATCAATCGATGCTTGAAGTCATTATGAATTCTTGTAACCCGGGATTCATTGAACTCGGAATGAGACTTGGTAAAGAGAAATTATTTGAATATATAAAAGCATATGGATTCAATGAAAAAACGGGGGTTGATATGCTTGGAGAATCACAAGGGATTATTTTTAATCCTGATAATATTGGAAATGTTGAGTTAGCAACTTCTTCATTTGGACAAGGGAACTCTGTCACGCCAATTCAGTTAGTAACAGCGGTCAGTGCAGCAGTTAATGGTGGGAATTTGATGCAACCTTATATCGTGAAACGTATGATTCACCCTTATACAAATGAAATTTTATATGAGCGTCAGCCAACGATTAAAAGACAAGTTATTTCACAGGAAACATCAGATACAATGAGATATGCACTTGAAATGGTTGGCGCACAAGGTAGTGGTAAAGGAGCTTATATTGATGGTTATCGTGTAGGTGGAAAAACCGGAACGGCTCAAAAAGCTCGAAATGGGGCCTACGTTAGCGGGGAATATATTTTGTCATTTGTTGGAATTGCTCCAATGGATGATCCTCAGTTAGTTGTTTATGTGGCGATTGATAATCCTAAAAATACGATTCAATATGGAGGGGTTGTGGCTGCTCCAATTGCACGTTCTATTTTAGCTGAAGCACTACCCTATATTGGGGTAGAACCAAGAGAAGAACAGATTGAAAAGAAATATAACTGGCTGGATACTCAGTATGTAACAATTCCAGATTTTGTAGGACAAGAAAAGAAAAATATCGAAACATCATATTTATATAATATTGAATATTATGGAGAAGGAACAAAAGTCATTTCACAGCAACCCGAAGCATACACTAGAACGATAGAGGGCGGAACTATTCGATTATATTTAGGTGAATAATAATTGAGGAAAGGATGAATGAGGATGGATTTAAAACAGATGAGTGAACTGTTAGGATATACGTTAGAACATGAGAATCAGGAAATTAAAAATTTAGTGTATGATTCACGGCAGGTAACGAAAGGAAGTGTGTTTTTCGCTATCAAAGGGCAAGATAGTGATGGGCATCAATATATTGAAGATGCAGTTCGTAATGGTGCTATTGCAGTTGTTGGAGAAGAGTCTTTAAATCCAGCGTGTTTATATTTTGAGGTGTTTAATACAAAAAAAGCGTTGGCTATTATTTCGTCTAAGTTTTATGGTGAGCCATCTAAAAATATGAATTTAGTAGGGGTAATAGGAACCAATGGAAAAACAACCATTACGTATTTAATTCAACATGTTTTTGAATGTTTAGGCATTGATAGTGGCTTAATCGGAACGAATGGTTCGTGGGTGGGACAAAAGAAAAAAGCGTCTCGTACCACGCCTTTAAGTCCAGATTTGAATGAGTTGCTTCAAGAAGGGGTTCGGCATAACCTCCCATATGTTGTGATGGAGGTTTCTTCTCATGGGATAAAAGAAAATAGAGTGGATCAGTTGGACTTCGATCGCTTAATTTTTACGAATATTACAGAAGAACATTTAGATTATCATAAAACGTTTGAAGATTATTTATTTACAAAGATGCGACCGTTTATTCAATTTAGTGATTATGATGATAAAAAAATGGCAATTATAAATTGTGATGATGAGCATGCCTCATCCTTTATTAGTGTAACAAATAGCAAGATATTAACTTATGGATGTCAAGCAAAAGCAGATATTTTTGCAAAAGACATTGAGTATAGTTTAGAAAGAACAAATTTTTCATTGTATGTAAAAGGTCAGTTTATCTGTCAAATGACAATCCCTTTATTTGGAAAGTATAATGTATATAATGTGTTATCTGTCTTAGCTTATTTTTATTCATTAGGTTACGCCCCGGAACAAATTGTCCCATTTATTGAGAATGTTTCAGTCATTGAAGGAAGATTTGAGTATATTCAGGCACCTTCTGGGGTCACTGTTGTGATTGATTATGCCCATAATCCGGATGCTATTTTTCAAGTGTTATCTTGCTTAAATGTTATTTCGACAGGAAATATTATTACGGTGCTAGGGGCAGGTGGAAATCGCGATAAAGCTAAACGAAAAATTATGGGCCGTCACGCCACTTATTTATCGGATCATGTCTTCTTTACTAGTGATAATCCACGTAATGAAGATCCATTAAGTATTATTTATGATTTGTTATCAGGAACGAGTAGTGTTAATTATACCGTCATTGTCGATCGTGAAAAAGCAATTGAGGCAGCCTTAAAAAAAGCAAAACCAAATGACTTTGTTGTTATTTTAGGAAAGGGACATGAAAAAACGCAAAATATTAATGGTAAAATTGTTCCATTTAATGATAAAATAGTCGTTGAAGAAGTGATTAGAAAAAGGGGTATTTAACATGTTAAAATCAATTTTATTTGTATTAATCGTTTCGTTTTTCATCGCGACGATTATAGGTCCATTTTTTATTCCTTTTTTACGACGTTTAAAATTTGGACAGGCCATTCGTGAAGAAGGTCCAAAGTCTCATCGTAAAAAATCGGGAACGCCAACGATGGGTGGAATTATTTTTATGACTTCAATTGTTGTGACGGTATTAGTAACGGTATTTGTTACGGGCTATGCCACAATGAGTCATCAATTAATCATGCTACTCTTAACATTAGTAGGATTTGGAGCTATTGGTTTTGTTGATGATTTTATTATTGTCGTTCGTAAAAATAACGAAGGGTTGAAACCAAAGCAAAAATTATTTGCACAGCTTGTTCTAGCAGCAGTATTTTTCTATTTATACTTAAGAAATGGGTATCCAACAACAATTTCGTTCTTTAATTTATTTGACTTAAATTTATACTGGATTTATGGATTATTTATTTTATTCTGGATGGTTGGTTTTTCAAATGCCGTCAATCTGACAGATGGATTAGATGGATTATGTGGTGGAGTTAGTGTTATTTCATTCGGAGCTTTTGGAATGATTGCGTTAGCTCAACAACAAACGGATATTGCATTATTCTGTTTTACAGTGGTAGGAGCCTTACTTGGGTTTTTAGTGTTTAACTTAAATCCTGCTAAAGTGTTTATGGGTGATACTGGTTCATTAGCACTAGGGGCAGCTATTGCAGCTGTTTCGATTTTATTAAAGCAAGAATTAATTCTTGTTATTATTGGTTTAGTTTATGTTATGGAAACTTTATCAGTTATTCTTCAAGTTGCCTATTTCAAACGCACAAAGAAAAGATTATTTAAAATGGCTCCAATTCATCACCATTTTGAATTATGCGGATGGGGAGAGTGGAAAGTTGTGACTTTCCTCTGGGCTTTTGGTTTCATCTGTGCGATTTTAGGATTAATCATTGCCATCTAATATAGATGGCTTATCTTTTAATAAAAGGAAGATTTGATATGAATAAAATAAATAGCTATGTAAATAAACGAGTTCTTGTGATGGGGTTAGCAAAAAGTGGGAAAGCAGCGGCTCGAATGCTTAAAGAGTTAAACGCTGAGGTTGTGATTAATGATCGAACGCCACTTAGTGAAAATGAAGATGCAAAAGAAATGGTAGCAGAAGGATTCGAAGTGATAACAGGTGGTCATCCATTAGAATTGTTAGATCGAGATTTTGATTTAATTGTTAAGAATCCGGGAATCCCTTACCTAAAAGTGCCCCTTCTAAAACGTGCTCAAGAATTAAAGATTCCGATTATCACGGAAGTTGAGTTAGCTTTTGAAATTTGTGAAGCACCGTTTATCGGTATTACGGGAACAAACGGTAAAACGACGACGACAACCCTTATCTATGAAATGTTAAAAGAAAGTACGTTAAATCCATTAATTGCTGGAAATATTGGAGAAGTCGCAACAGAGGTTGCTAAAGTTGCTCAGGCAAATCAAGTTTTAGTGACGGAACTTTCGTCTTTTCAATTAATGGGAATGCCTTTATTTAGACCACGTATTTCATTGTTGTTAAATATCACAGAAGCACATTTAGATTATCATTTGAATCTTGATGAGTATCGACAAGCCAAATTAAATTTAATTAAAAATCAAACAAGTGATGATTATTGTGTTTATAATAGTGAAGATGATGTGATTGTGGAAGGGATTAAACAAACAAAGGCCACTTGTATTCCGTTTTCTTTATCAGAGAAAGTAGAGGGTGCTTATATTTTAGAGGGAGCAGTTTATTTTAAAGAAGAATGGATTATAGATGTTAAAGATATTTTATTAAAAGGAGATCATAATCTTCAAGATGTTTTAGGTGCAGTTGCAGTTAGTCTCTTATATGGATGTGATTTAGAAGCTATTCGAACGGTTTTAAAACGATTTGCTGGCGTTAAACATCGTCTTCAATTTGTTGGTGAGATTAGGGGAGTTAAGTATTATAATAATTCTAAAGCAACTAATATTATTGCAACGCAAACGGCATTAAAAGCCTTTGATAGCCCTATCATTTTAATTGCTGGTGGATTAGATCGAGGTCATGATTTAAGTGGATTAGTCCCATATTTCAATAAAATCAAATCGATTGTGACCTATGGAGAGACAAAGCATCGATTTAAAGCATTAGCAGATGAGCATTTAATGCCATGTACTGTCTATGATCATTTAGATCAAGCAGTTGAAGATGCCTATGAGCAGGCTATAGCAGGTGATATTGTTTTATTCGCTCCAGCTTGTGCAAGTTGGGATCAATATCAAAACTTTGAACAAAGAGGCGATCATTTTATAGGGTTGGTAGAAGGACTTAAA
>NZ_AEXQ01000101.1:0-22048 GCF_000191865.1 Turicibacter sp. HGF1 | reverse complement strand
AGAATAACTCTCAAGTCTTTTTTATTTTTGTGCAACAAAGATAATTCGTTCTGACTCTTCTGTTGGCGCCTGATCTAAGAAATCAGCTGAAATTTCTAAAATTTTAAATCCAACATCTTCAAGCATTTGAATATACTCTTCAATTGCAAACGTACGTTGGTAATGTGTTTCTTCAAAACGCTCATAAGTCTCACCTTGACGTTTAAAGAACGTTAATTCATGTTCAATCGAATACGGATATTTTCCCTCACACACGTGCCAAATATACGTTAAATCAGGATTCGTGTCTGCAAATAAGTAATCATTGAAAATCTCAGTCATTTTGTATAATGAATGCACATCAAAAATTAACACGCCACCTTCTTTTAAACTCTCATATAGATGTCTAAATGTTTGGAAAACTTCTGTATCTTTTTTCAAGTAGTTTAATGAATCCACATAAATCACAGCTCCATCAAAACCACTAAATCCTTCTAGACGACACATGTCTTGTTGAACGTAATGAATGCCAAGACCTTCTGCTAACGTTTTTTCATAGGCAATCGCCAACATATCTTCTGATAAATCAATACCTGTGACATCATATCCTTCTTTTGCTAAAAGAATTGAAATGGTTCCCGTTCCACACCCAACATCTAAAATACTTGAGCCTTGTGGAAGGTACTGCTTCGTTTTGGCCATCCATTTACTATACGGAACATCTTGCATTAAGATATCATAATAATAAGAAAAAGCCTCGTAAGCCATTATGCTAACATCCCTTCAACGTCAAGGCGAGGAACATCTCTCCATAATTTTTCTAAGTTATATTCAAGACGCGTTTCAGGTGTAAACACATGAACAATAACACGTCCAAAATCGGCTAAAATCCATTGTGCAGCATGGGCACCTTCAATACGTTTTAATTCAAGTCCAGTTTCTGCTTCTAAATCTTTTAATTCGCGTAAAATTCCCGCTGCCAAACGATCATTTTTAGCTGTTGTAATCACCATGTAATCATAAATGGGTGAAAATTGTTGCATATCTAATACAACGATATCTTCTGCGTGTTTTGCGTCTAAAGCTTTAACGATTGTTGTTAAGTTTTCCAAATAAATCAACTCCATTATAAAAAATTACGATAATAATCATAAGCAGCCAAAGTATCAGGATGAATCGCTCCTTGATTTTTTGAACTTAAGTAGGCGACTGTATCCGATAAAGTCTTAGCGACTGCCTGATCTAAATTTTTAGTGGCAAGGTCTCGAATGACCTCAACCCCCGGTTGCGTACGCCCCGGTTCAATATAATCTGCTAAAAAGACAATTTTCTCAAGATCCGTCATTGCTGCTTTTCCTGTTGTATGATACTTGATTGCATTTAAAATCTCTTCATCTTCAATTTGACACGCTTCTTTAGCGACAATAGCTCCTACCGGTGCATGCCACACGAGCGGAGAATAGGCTAAATAATCTGTTTCATGTGCCTGAATTAACTTTTGCTCCAAGATTTCATTTGATAAATACTTTGCAATATCATGCAATAAAGCGGCCGTTTGTGCCTTTTGCACATCCGCATTAAAACGCTTTGCCAACTCGACACTACTCTCACATACACCAAGTGTATGTTGATAACGTTTAGCTGGCATTTGCTGTTTAACGAAAGACTTCAATTGTTCCATAGCATCTCCTTATTTAGGTAATACGATTTGTTTTTTCTTGCGAGATTGTTTGTATAAAATAATCGTGCGTCCAATCACTTGAACGACTTCTGCCTCTAAAACATCGGCAATATCGATTGCCATTGTCTTAGGTTCTTCTAAACAGTTTTGTAACACTGAAATCTTAATTAATTCACGCGCCTCTAGTGCATCTTCAATCGTTTTAACTAACATTTCATTGACACCATTTTTTCCGATTTGAATAATCGGCTGCATGTTGTGTGATAATCCTTTTAAATAACTTTTTTGTTTACCTGTTAACATATAGTTCCACCTCTAATTGCTGCTTCATCATCGTGCGATTGGCTTCTTGATTAAACCAAATCTCAAAGGCTTTTGCGCCTTGAATCAATAACATGTCTAACCCAAATTCATAGCGACAATTTAATTCTTTTGCACGCTTTAGTAAGGTTGTCAACTTTGGTTTATATATTAAATCCATCACGACATGATTCGAATTTAAATTCTTTAAATCAATCGGGCATTCACCTTCGATTAATCCAACAGATGTCGTATTGATGATACATTGGTACGATTCTAACTGCTCACCTGCTTGTACTAAAGAAATTGAATTGTCACATATATCCTTTGCTTTGTCAAGTGTTCGATTCGCAATGGTAATATTTTGATAACCATTTTTGATCAATGCAAAATACACGGCGCGGGCCGCCCCACCTGCTCCAAGAATTAAAATAGACGCGTCAAGTTTAACGTTTAAACCTTGAAAAGATTCAAAAAATCCATCCACGTCCGTATTATATCCCATTAACTTCCCATTCACATTTTTAACCGTATTAACGGCTCCAATCGCTTTGGCAATGGGATCAACATCATCTAAAAATGGAATAATCATCTGTTTATATGGAAGGGTCACATTAAAGCCGTCTAACTGCTTTAAATCCTTCATTTCTTTTTCTAAATTAAGCACTTGCTTCAACTCATAGCTTGCCTCAATGCCCAATGCTAAAAAATTAGCTCGGTGCATACAAGGTGACAAACTATGCACAATGGGATTTCCAATCACAGCGAATCTTTTCAACGAACGTCCACCTCCTTTAAATTAAAGAAGGGCGAATCATCACTCCAACACCTTTTGGCGCATAAATATTAATATCTTGCCCTGTTCCTGATAGTGTGAACCATCCCAGTCCTGAAATCACTAAATCCGTTTTTTCATGACCGATATGGAACGTATGTTTTTCCATCTCCATTAGTTGATCATTATCCATCGCGACAGGCTTTAACACGGCCCCTGCCTGAGTTGCCCAAAGGTGATCTGCTTTTTCAAGTTTGGTGCGGTGAATGTGTAATTGATTAGCAAAGTGAGTCACAAATGATGTGCGTTCTCCTTTCACAAAATCCATACGAGCCAATCCACCTACGAATAACGTTTGCTCTGCATTTAACTGATAAACACCGGCTTTAATTTCTTTTTTAGGTGTGATTTCTTTTAAAACTTTCGGTGTCACATAATGGGCTAACTGATGTTCATTAATAATCCCTGGTGTATCGACAATAGCTGAACAATCATCTAATGGAATTTCGATAATATCAAGCGTTGTTCCTGGGAAGTGAGACGTTGTAATAATATCTTCACGCTCCTCTGTGAAACGTTTGATGATACGATTGACTAACGTTGATTTTCCAACATTCGTACATCCTACAATATACACGTCACGTCCTTTACGATACTTTTCAATCATTTCCATTAATTCATCAATTCCAAACCCTTTACCGGCACTGACTAATGCCACATCTAAAGGTTTTAATCCATATTCTTTTAATGAACGACGCATCCAATGGTTTAATTTTGTTTTATTTACTGATTTAGGAAGTAAATCAACTTTATTACCAACTAATAAAATATCATTTCCATTAATATGACGGCTTAACCCTGCTACCATACTTCCTGAAAAATCAAAAATATCCACGATATTGATTACTAAAGCATCTGTCTCCCCAACACGTTGTAGGATTTTTAGGAAATCATCACTTGTTAAGGCGACATCTTGCACTTCATTATAGTGTTTTAATTTAAAACAACGTTGACAATAAATAATTTCATTTTCCATTTTTGAAATACTTGAGGCTGGCGTATATCCAATTTCTTTTGGATTTTCAGTTTGAATCGTTGCCCCACATCCAATACATTTTAATTCTTCCATGATGTTCCTCCTACTGCTTATCTAAATACGTTGGAATTGGTAAGTTACGCTTTTTTAATTGGCTCACAACATAGCGCTCTAGTTTTCGATTGAACTTGGTGCTGCTCTCATCGGCTGATAAGACAATGGGTTCTACTAATATCGTATAAAGACCTAATCGTTTAGAGACTAAGACATCCGTCATGAGTTGATCACCCATCATCACCACCTCAGATTTTTGATGATTTTTTAAAACACGACGTAATTTAATCGTTAAAGGTTTTAGTGATTTGTGATGTGCGACAATCGATAAATCTTTTGCAAATGTGGACACACGTTCGTGATTATTATTAGACACAATAATCACTTCAAACCCTAATTCCTTAGCCTGGTTTAAAAAGGTAATAATTTCTGGTGTCGGTAACGCCACATTGGTTCCGACTAATGTATTATCTAAATCTGTTAAAATGACTTTTTTTCCTTGTTGTTTTAATTTATGTAAATCAACTTCAAAAACACTTTTAACATATTCATCCGCTACGAAATGTTTTAACATCGATTACTCCCCTTTCTCATGATGATTAATTGAATCAGACATTCAAAATTTGACGTATTCATTTAATTTTATCATAAATTCACGATTGTTTTAAGTCTATCGACACGAACTTGTGCATATAATCTACTAAGATTACCTGATTAGGAGGATTATGCCTATGTTTTTACTTCAATTTATTGTCTCATTATTTTCCAACTTGATTCCACTTATGGGGTCAATTAGCAATCAAGCGTTTCCTAATCCTCTATCTCCTGAAGAAGAAGAACACTACTTAACCTTAATGGCTAACGGAGACAAGAATGCACGAGAAAAATTAATTGAACACAACTTAAGACTCGTGGCTCATATCGTAAAAAAATATCAAAACCAAACGGATGACAAAGAAGATTTAATTTCTATTGGAACCATCGGTCTAATCAAAGCAATTGACTCTTTTTCACCTGATAAAGGAACTAAACTGGCCACCTATGCTGCAAGATGTATCGATAATGAAATCTTAATGCTCTTTCGTTCTACCAAAAAGATGCGCAATGATGTCTCATTATACGATCCCATTGGATATGATAAAGAAGGAAATGAAATTTGTCTGATTGATGTCGTCAAAGATGAAAATAAAGACTTAAACGATATCATCATTCAGCAATTAGCGTTCGAAAAAATTGAAAAAAACTTAAAATCATTAACCCAACGTGAACGAGACATTATCGTGAGACGTTTCGGACTTGAAAATCATGAGGAAGAAACTCAACAAGAAATCGCGAAATCCTATGGAATTTCAAGAAGTTACGTCTCTCGAATTGAAAAACGAGCGTTAATGAAGCTCTATCGGGAATTTATCAAAAATTAATAAAAAGGAGGGATGATCCCCCCTTTTTTTATGATAAACGACGGCGATACTCCGCATCTGATGGCATACGCCAATCAGTACGTGGCGATAATGAAATATCTAAAACTTTTGGTCCATCTGGTAAGGCTGAACGTTTAAATTGTTGAGAGTAGAAACGACGATAGAAAATTTGTAGATATTCTAATAATTTTTCCTCATCAAAATCATCTTTAAACGCGATTTTCATTAAATCAAAAATACGATCCTCTGTATCTCCATTGTTTAACATATGGTATAAAATAAAATCGTGAATTTCATATTTTCCAATAATTTCTTCGGTATTTTGCTCCGTATTTAATAACTCTGGTGAAATGGGTGTATCTAAAATATCTGCTAATGTATATTGTAATAACTCTGCATCTTCAGCATTGTTTGTTAACGTAGCACTTTCAAGTAACATAAACTGTTTCACCATGAACTTGACTAATGTTTTTGGAACACCCGCATTAATAGCATACATCGACATGTGATCGCCATTATACGTGCACCAACCAAGTGCTAATTCAGACATATTACCCGTTCCTAATACTAATCCGTTCATTTTATTTGCTAAATTCATTAAAATATTCGTACGTTCCCTTGCTTGAGCATTTTCATACGTAATATCGACTTGATTTGGATCATGCCCAATCGTTTTAAAATGAGATAAGACAGATTCTCTTAAATCAATATCATGATGCGTCACTCCGAGCGTTTTCATCAAATTATTTGCATTTGTATTCGTACGATTTGAGGTTCCAAAACCACGAATTGTGTATGCAATAATATTTTTTCGAGGTAAGTTAATTAAATCAAACGTTTTAGCCGCTAATAGTAGCGCTAAGGTTGAATCAAGACCACCTGAAACCCCAATCAATAACGTTTGGGCTTTTGTATGAATCATACGTTTAGCGAGTCCTGCCACTTGAATATTCATAATTTCTTCAAACGATTCTTTTTCTTCCACTTTAGGAACAAATGGGGTCTCATCTAATGGCTTTTCAAACGTATATTCATCATTTACCACTAATGTAAAAGGAACACGTTGAACATAGGCCATATTATCTTCTCCACTTTGTCTAAATGGAGTTGAACGACGACGGTTAAATTGAATTCTTGAAACATCAATGTCTGCAATCGTCATATTAAGTTCATCACGTGAGAATAATTCAGATTCTGTCAAAATTTCTCCAATTTGAGAAATGATGCTATGTCCTGAAAACACGCCATCGGTTGTTGATTCATAAACACCTGATGAACAATACACATAACCAGACACAAGTTTAGAACTTTGGACTCTCACTAAGTCTCGACGATAACGACTTTTTTGGAATAATTCATTACTTGTTGAAAGATTTAAAATGATATCTGCTCCATTTAAAGCTAATCGAGAACTTGGAGAAGAAGCAACCCATAAATCCAAACAAATCTCAACGGCAAACGAAACATTGTGCAATTCATTTTCAAAAATTAAATCCCCAAATGGTACCGTACGATTTAGGTAGTTAATTTCATCAAAATGACGAACGATTTCATGGCCACGTGTAAACCAACGACCTTCATAAAATTCACTATCATTTGGTAAATAATACTTTGGAATAATTCCTAAAATTTCATTCTTCTGAATCACGACAGCACAGTTATATAAATTACGATGAATTGAAATTGGAGCTCCTACCACGACAATCCCATCAAATGGATTTTTTTCAAGCAAGAGTTCAATCGCACGATTAACATCTTGTAATAAGTAAGTCTGTAATAATAAGTCTCCACACGTATAACCAGAAACAGATAATTCCGGGAAAACTAAAATTCCTAATTGTTTTTGTTTTGCGACTTCTAAAGCTTTTAGCATCACTTCAACATTGGCTATTGGATTTCCAACTGATACACGTGGAGAAGAAGTTCCAACTTTTATAAATCCATTTTTAATCATTTTGATTCACCTCGTCCATATAAATGATGCGCATGTACATATGCATCAACCTCTTGTAAAACTAGTTTATCATTCTTGACATCTTGACGATATTGTGTGGAAGAAACATCCATCTCACCAAATGAATCTAAAACAATAAAACGTTCGATTTGCTCCTTAAATAAGGTTTGAATCAAATCATCCACGTCAATATCGTCCCGACGAAAGACAATGATTTTAAAATAACGAATTAATTCGTCTGCTTGCACCCAATTGGGCAAATCTTTTAGGTTATCTGCTCCAATGACAAATCCAATGTCATCATTCGGATATTGTTGTCGAAAAAGGCTTAACGTTTCAAAACTTGTTAAGACATGATCCGCCTCTACTTCTAGTGTGCTAACAGAAGTTCGTTCTAACTTCGCACAAAGAAGCTTTAACATGTCGACACGAAACTTCGCCTCAATCAATTCTTTTTTAGGATATGGATCCCCTACGGGTAAAAAGAAAAAGTGTCGACAATCAAGATTTTTCAAAATATGTTTAGCAATATTATAATGAGCAATCGTAGGGGGATTAAATGAACCTCCAAAAACAACTAACATCATTCATCACTCCGTTTCCTAAACATTTGTATTATGAACCCAAATAAGTTTTCTAATCGAATTTTTATAAAATAAAACAATCGAACAGTCAAAGTGCGACGCTCGATTGTTTCCATACCTAATTAGATTAAAGAAACTAATTCAGTAACCATTTCTGATGACTCTTTTGCTGCAACTTCAATAAATTCATTAAATGAAATATGTGATTCTTTTCCTGCAATATCTGAAAGAGCACGTAAAATAATAAATGGTTTTTGGTATTGATGACAAACTTGAGCAACCGCAGTTGCCTCCATTTCAATTGCTACAACATTTGGACAATTTTTCTTAATTAATTCCATTTGATCTGGTCGATTAATGAATGAATCTCCTGTTCCAATTTGCCCCATCCAGTAAGTTTTATTCGACTTTTCTAACACTGTTTTCGCTTTTTCGACCAATGTCGCATCTGGCGTAAAAATGGCTGGCATCCCCGGAACTTGTCCATACGCATAATTAAATCCTGTCACATCAACATCATGATAAATAGCTCCATCAGAAATCACGACATCTCCAATATTAGCCTCAGGATGTAATCCCCCAGCTGATCCTGTATTAATAACAGCCTCAATATCAAAATGTTCAAATAATAAAGTAGTGGCAATCGCAACATTAACTTTCCCAATTCCACTTCTTAATAACACAACTGATGTTCCATTTAATAAACCTTTTGTAAACTCAACATGTGCAATGGTTTTAACTTCTTCTACCTCCATTGCCTCACGTAAAATCGTTACTTCTTCTTCCATTGCGCCGATAATTGCAATTGTCATATTAATCCACCTTTTTTCAAAAAATATAAAAAAGAGCTGCTTAAAAGCAGCTTCAAATTACTGAACGTCAAGAATAACGACTGTGACGATTCCTTTTGGAGTTGAAACCATTGCAACGTCTCCAACACGTTTCCCCATTAATGCCTGTGCAATTGGTGATTCATTAGAAATTTTAGCTTCAAATGGGTTTGCCTCTGCACTACCAACGATTTTATATGTCATTTGCTCATCAGTTTCTTCTTCTTGATATGAAACTGTTGAACCAATCGTAATGACTTCACTATTTTCATCTGATTCAATGACAACCGCATTTTTTAAAATGTATTGTAATTCTTGAATACGCTCATAAACCATGGCTTGTTCTTCACGAGCTGCATCGTACTCAGCATTTTCCGAAAGGTCACCTTGTGCGCGTGCTTCTTGTAACTTAACTTTAATTTCTTCCATGCGCACTTGTTGTAAGTGATCTAATTCATCTTGAAACTTTTTAATCCCCTCAAGGGTTAAATGTTGTTGTTTTTCTTTCATGAAAAATTCCTCCGTATCAATAAGAACCTTGTTGATTGATAATATCAACTATTATTATACATGAACTTAGGCATTTAATATACTATTTATTTTAGTGATTAGTAAATCAATGGCAACGGTATTTGTTTTCCCATCTGGAACAATGATATCCGCATATTTTTTAGTCGGCTCAATGAATTGTTGATGCATTGGCTTTACTGACTCTGTATATTGTGAAATCACGGATTCAATGGTACGTCCACGTTCTGTTGTATCACGTAATAAACGACGAATAAAGCGAATATCATCATCTGCTTCAACAAACACTTTAATGTCTAATAAATCACGAATTTGAACATCTTCTAAAACAAATAAACCTTCCACAATAATAATTTTAGTTGGTTCAATTTTTTCAGTTAACTCACTACGTGTATGTTGAGTGTAATCATAAATTGGCTTTTCAATTGAATAACCTAACATTAATTTTTTTAAGTGTTTAACTAATAACTCATTGTCCATTGATAATGGATGATCATAGTTTGTTTTCACACGCTCTTCTAATGTCATATGACTTTGATCATTATAGTAATCGTCTTGTCTTAGTAAAGTAATGGTACGGTCTGCAAATGCATCATATAAAATCGTTGAAACACTTGTTTTTCCTGATGCCGTTCCACCAGCTACACCGATAATTAATGGTTTATTCATGATAGTCTCTTCCTCTTCTTGTCTTTATTATTAGCAATATTTTTATTTCTCATTCACCACATGCTTGCGCATCATATCATTTGGATATAGTTTAAATGGTACTTTAAATTTTAAAATTTGCTTTGGATGTCTAGCAACGTCTAAAGCCTCGCCTTTTTCATCAAATAATTCTGTAATCGTCATGATTTGAGTGTCAATTTTAGGACCAAAGAATTCGACGCGCTCTCCCACACGGAAATGATTTCGTTGTTGTAATGTCACTTCATTGGTTTCTTCATTATAATCTAAAACAAGTCCGATAAACTCTTGAGTTGGATGCTCATCACGATTATTAAACATTTGTTCTTCATGAGATGGAATCCCTTCAAAGAATGCTGGCGCTGTTTCACGGTTAGCACATTTTGATAATTCGACTAATAAGGCTTCATTGAAGACAAAGTTATCTGGATCTTCACAATATAAGTCAATTAATTTGCGATAGGTGCTCACAACGGTTGCAATGTAATGAATGGATTTCATGCGTCCTTCAATTTTCAAACTATCAATTCCTAATTCAATCATTTCAGGAATTGATTTCAATAAATTTAAATCCTTTGGACTCATCGCAAATTTAATGTCATCTTCTTTGAATAAGCGTGTGGTTTCGTTTTCTTGTTCTTTGACTAAATCATATTCCCAACGGCAAGATTGACAACATCCTCCACGATTTGAATCGCGTGCTGTCATATGATTTGATAAGGTACAACGTCCAGAATAAGCGATACACATCGCACCATGAACAAAAGCTTCAATCTCAACATCTGTTTTATCCATGATTTCTTTAATTTCTTCTTTTGTTGTTTCACGGGCTAATACAACACGATGTAAGCCCTCTTGTTCCCAAAACTTAATGGCCATGTAATTCATCGTGGATTGTTGTGTACTTAAATGAACCTCAACATTTGGTGCGACACGTTTACATGTCTCAATAATTAATGGATCCGCCACAATGATTCCCGCTACACCGATTTCACCTAAAGCAGTTAAATAATCTTCAAGTCCCACCATATTCTCGTTATGAGCAATAATATTCGTGGTAATATAGATTTTTGAACCATATTGATTGGCAAATTCAACTCCCTCTTTGATTTCTTCAAGAGAGAAGTTTTGAGCATTTGAACGTAGTCCAAATTCGCGTCCACCAATAAAAACTGCATCTGCACCATACATCACAGCAATTTTTAATTTTTCAAGTGATCCGGCTGGAGCTAATAATTCTGGTTTTTTAACGATGACACGTTTTCCATCAACAATTGCTGATACTGGAGTTCTCGCCATAGTGTCCACCCCTTTTTAATATTATTTATGTTTATAAATTGAAGGTTTATAGAAGAAACCTCGATCTAACTGTCGATTATTCGGTTGAATTTCTTCTAATTTTTTGTATAAGGCACGCCCTATTTGATTGTATTTCTCACGATTTTCAATACACATGTCAATGGCTAAACGGTAAGCTTTTGTGACATTTAATAAATACTCACTTGATTTCAATACGCCATCGATACGGAAACTATCCACACCAACCTCAATAAATTCAGCTAAATCATCAATCATGCAAACATCGCTTCCATTGAAAATATGAGTTCCTTGTTGATCTTCAAAAATAGGATAATATAGCTTTCGCTCTGGATCAAATAATTGTAGCCCTTCTTCACGCGTCTGAACTTTTTCTACAACTTGTCCTTGGAATTTTAAATAATTCCCCACTAAATTGCGTCGAGAATGGAACATACAAATCGCACCATGAACTAAAATCTCAATCTCACCTTTAGCGAATGTTTTTGTCTCAATAACAGATTCTTTCATCATTTCAGGTGCTAAAACCGTACGTTCTACCCCACGATCATACCAATAATTTACTGTGAAGTAATTGGTTCCTAATGTTTCACTACTCCAATGAAGGCTCATCTGAGGCGCTACTTCTTTAGCAATCATGTAAGCCCCTGGATCTGAAAAGCGAAGCGCATCAATCGGTAATGATTTTATTTCTTGAATATATGTTTTCAAATCATCTAACAAGCTATTTGGCATTAAAGCATTGATAGCAACATATACTTTTTTATTATATTGCTTAATTAACTCAACGGCTTCACGTAAATCATTTAATTTGAATTCACCAGCTAAACGTAATCCAAATTTTTCTTCACCAATGATAAACGCGTCTGCACCTGCCTCAATTAAATCTTTAATCTCATGGATATCATGAGGTGTTACAATCAATTCTGGTTTTTTCATTTTATCAACTCACTTTATCATTTATGACAATATACGATTATAAACTACTTTAGCTTTCTTTTCAAACTAATTGCTACGCCATCACCAATTGGTAATAACAGGGTGTCATAATCTGGATGATTGGCTAACCAATCATTATAACGGTTAATTTTTCGAACTAACTGTTTTAAATTACGGCTTTGTTTTTGATTATTATCAAAAATATGCCCATGGAATAATAAATTATCGCTAATAATCATTCCATCTTCTTTTAATAAAGGTTCATATTTTTCAAAGAACTTCTGATATTGAGCTTTAGCTGCATCAATAAAAATAACATCAAATGGAGCATTAGGAATGTCTTCATTCAAAATTTCTAATGCATCTGCTTTAATTAATGTCACTCGATCTGAGATGGTACTACGTGCGTGATAATTAACAGCCTCTTTATAACGGGATTCATCACGTTCAATCGTCACAACATGACTCTGTGGTAAATGGCGCGCCATCATTAAAGAGGAATAACCGATAGCAGAACCTATTTCTAAAATAGTTTTAGGCTGCTTAACTCGTAGTAATTGTAACATTAATTCAAGACCCTGATCTTGAATGATCGGAACATCATGCTCCTGTGCATATTGTTTCATTTCTAATGATAAGTCATCATGTTGAATTGTTTTAAATCGACTCATTAGTTCTATTAATTGTTCATTCATTGCTCTACCACCTAGTTGAGATTACTGACATACATTTGTGCCCGCTTCATATGAAGGAAGTAAATAGTTTCGATAAAATTTCATATGTTCTTCATATGTTTCAAAGAAATGAGTTTTACCATCTACACATCCATACATGTCAGCTATAAAATAATAATAGTTATTTTCATCAGGATGTAACACGGCTTTAATAGCCTCAATTGACGGGCTACTAACAGGTCCAATTGGAATGCCTGGTGTCACATATGTATTATAAGGGGATTGTACTTTTGTCATCGCTTCCGTTACGCGCTCATTATGTTCATCTAAGGCATAAAGTACCGTCATATCACTTTGTAAATACATACCTGAGTTAATACGATTAAAGAAAACACCAGCTACTATTGGCATTTCTTCTACATTTTGAGTTTCTCCTTCAATGACTGACGCTAGCGAAAAGACTTGATGAATATTAAGCGATGCTTCATCAAACCAAGACTTCACCGGTTCTAATTTCTTTGCTGTCACATCTAGGATTAAGTGTGTGACTTCATCAAGCGTATACACTTGATCTAAAAATGAATAAGTAGCTGGATAAAAATAGCCTTCTAACGGATATCGAATCCCTTCTTTTAAAATATCATCGGTCAAAAACCAATATTCATTCACTAATTGTTTCAAATAATCAATATTTTTCCACTCATTTAAAATATCTTCAGCACTTAAATCAACAATTAAAGATAAGCTAGCTGCTATATATTCTAAATCATAACCTTCTGGAATCACCACTTTTGTGGTATTCGGTTCGACAACATCTCCACTTTCAAATTTTTGATACATTTGCTCTAGTGTCATGGAAGGGGATAACTCATACTCTCCTGCTTGAATATGAGACCAATCATTTAATTTAACAATCAAATTTGCCATCTCGGGATGCTCAATCAATCCAAGTTCTGCTAACTCGCGATTCACACCCTTTGTTGATGTTCCAGGTTGAAGGGTATAATTCATCACTGTTTCATCACTCGGATTCACCGGCTCTTGGGTTTTGACATAAAGGATTCCTAAATACCCCAAAATCCCAGCTAATGCGACAATAAGTGTTATAACGATCCCTAGGATAACCTTCCTCATCTTATCTTCACCTCTACATTATATACACACAAAAACGGACTTAACGTCCGTTTTCGCATCTATTAGATTTTAATTATTCTGCATCCTCATCTTCTTCAGCTAAGAATGTATTAATCACTTCTTCAATCATATCCCACTCAGCATCTGTTTCAACTGGTAATAATTCTCCACCCTCGTTGTTTTCACCAGGGATGTAAGCTGAAACATGTAAATCTACATTTCCTTCTTCATCTTCATTTTCTGCTCCTGCTGGGTAGTAGACAACATATGATTTGTTATAATCATCTGAATCAAATGTAAATAAAATTTCACATAATAATTCATTTCCATTTTCATCGATTACTGTTAATTGATTTTCATCTAACATTTTGGTCACCTCTTATAAGATTTACACGAATGAACGTGCTTGATTTGAATCTAAATAACTCTGTAAAATAATGGTTGCTGCCATTTTATCAACCACTTTTTTTCGCTTATTGCGACTAACATCAGCTTGAATGAGGACACGTTCAACTTGCATAGTAGTCAATCGTTCGTCCCATAGAATAACCGTGACATTCGTTGCTTCTTCAAGTTTCTTAGCAAACTCTTGTGTCACTTGTCCTCGTTCTCCAATCGAACCATTCATATTTTTAGGTAACCCTAAAACGATTTTCGAAATTTTATGAGTTTTTACTAATTCTTGAACGTGTTGAATTGCTTTTTTATAATGATTTTCCTCAAATCGGAAAGTCTCAACACCATGGGCCATCATTCCAAGGGCATCACTAATGGCGATTCCACACGTGCGAGTTCCTAAATCTAATCCTAAAATTTTCACTTTTTCGTCTCTACAAACTTTTCAAGTAAAACTTCAATGATTTCATCACGTTCAATTTGCTGAATTTTGTTTCGAGCCCCTTGATAGCTCGAAATATAAGCTGGATCTCCTGAAATTAAGTATCCAACCACTTGGTTAATCGGATTATAACCTTTTTCTTTTAATGCATCGAATACATCTGTCAAAATAATTTCAACCGCTTGATTTTGGTTCAATTTATTTTGTAGTAAATCGTCTAGCATCATTGTTTGATTCGAGATCATGCAACTCACCACCCATAAATAGTTCTTAACTTTATTTTACAATAATGTTAATGGGATGAAAAGAATTATAAATTATTTTTTAACCATTCATCGACATTCTTTAATGCCTCTTCAATTTTTGTTGCATCTTTAGCGCCGGCTTGAGCCATATCTGGGCGTCCGCCTCCGCCTCCACCACAAATCGTTGCGACTTCTTTAACAATTTTCCCTGCATGTACCCCTTGTTTCACATAATCTGGCGTTACACCACAAGAGATTGCAACCTTACCATCTACTGCACTTGCTAACACAATAACTGCCGATGATAACTGTTGTTTAAATTCGTCAACCATTTGACGTAAATGGTTCATATCCACATCAACTAAGTTCGCAGTTAACACTGTAATTCCTGCTACCTCACGTGTATTATTAACAATTTCCTTCATTTTTAAATGAGATAATTTAGATTTTAATGAATCATTTTCACGATGCGCTTCTTTTAACTCATCTAAAATCCCTTCAACACGTTCTTCAAGTAATGCTGGTTTTGTTTTTAATGTCTCAGATACCGCTGCAAATCGTTCAATAAATGAATTCATGTATTGATAAGCTCCCTTACCCGTCACCGCTTCAATACGTCGAGTTCCAGCTCCAATTCCTGATTCTGAAATGATTTTAAATAAACCAATTTCAGAGGTGTTTGAAACATGACATCCACCACAAAGCTCAATGCTATAGTCTCCTGCTTTGACAACGCGTACCGTTTCACCATATTTTTCACTAAATAACGCCATTGCTCCCATTTGCTTTGCTTCTTCAATACTTTTTTCAAACACTTCAACTGGAATAGAAGCCCAAATCTTCTCGTTAACAATCGCTTCAATACGTTGTAATTCTTCTGACGTCAACCCTTGCATGTTGGTGAAGTCAAAACGTAAACGATCAGCAGATACTAATGATCCAGCTTGGTTTGCATGCGCACCAATAACATCTTTTAATGCTTGGTGTAATAAGTGAGTCGCTGTATGATTTTTTGTTAAATCTAAACGATTCTCAACTTGAACTTGGCAAACAACCTCATCATTTAATGATAATGTTCCGTCTACTTGTACACTGTGTAAATGCTGTCCATTTGGAGCTTTGATAACATCTGTTACCATCACATTTGCAGCAGAGGTTGTCATCATCCCTGTATCTGCTACTTGTCCTCCACTTTCAGCATAAAATGGAGTAGTATCTAAAATGACTTGTCCAGCTCCAGTTAATGAATCAACCACTTCCCCATTTTGTAGTAATAAAATAACGTTTGATGTTGTTGATAATTGATGATATCCTACAAATTTAGAAGGGGTTTTAAAGCTCATTAAAGCAGCATTTTGTGAATGCATACTTTCAACATCTTCACGAGCATTACGAGCACGTTCACGTTGTGCTTCCATTTGGGCATCGAACCCTTCTTTATCAACTGTAAATCCAGCTTCTTCTGCATATTCTAAAGTTAATTCATATGGGAATCCGTACGTATCATATAACATGAATGCGTCTTTGCCACTAATTGTTTTATCTTCACATTTAGCAATTAAATCCGTCAAGATTTTTTCTCCATCTGCTAATGTTTGACGGAAGCGATCTTCTTCAGATTTAATCACTTTTTGAACTAACTCAATTTTATCGCAAACATATGGGTAATAATCTTTCATAATATCTGCTACAACAGGAACTAATTCATACATGAAAGCACGATCAATTCCTAATTTTTTTCCATAACGAACAGCACGACGTAATAAACGGCGTAAGACGTATCCGCGTCCTTCATTAGAAAGAAGTGCTCCATCTGCTACTGCAAAAGTTACCGTACGAACATGGTCAGCGATCACTTTAAATGCCGTTGCTGTTTCTTGTGTATATTTTACACCAGACATTTCTTCCGTCGCACGAATGATTGGCATGAATAAGTCTGTGTCAAAGTTTGTTTCAACGCCTTGAATCACACAAGCCACACGCTCAAGACCCATTCCAGTATCTATATTTTTATTTGGTAACATAGGATATTCACTACGATCTAATCCTTCTTTTGAATTATATTGAGAAAATACAATGTTCCAAATTTCAATATAACGATCATTTTCAATATCTTCTTCTAATAAACGGATTCCAATATTTTCTGGATCATATTTTGTTCCACGATCATAGAAAATTTCAGTGTTTGGTCCACATGGTCCTTCTCCGATTTCCCAGAAGTTATATTCTAATTTCACAATGTGATCAGGCGAAACACCTAATTTGATCCATAAATCATATGTTTCTTGATCGGTTGGATAAACGGTTACATATAATAATTCTTTATCGAATCCAAACCATTCTTTTGATGTTAATAATTCCCATCCCCATGTCACTGCCTCTTCACGGAAATAGTCTCCAATCGAGAAGTTTCCTAACATCTCGAAGAACGTATGATGACGAGCCGTTTTCCCAACATTTTCAATATCGTTTGTACGAATTGATTTTTGAGCATTTGTAATACGTGGGTTATTTGGAATTTCACGTCCATCAAAGTATTTTTTTAAAGCTGCAACCCCACTATTAATCCATAATAATGAAGGGTCATTAATTGGAACTAATGGTGCTCCTGGTTCGATCATGTGTCCTTTTGATTTAAAGAAATTTAAGTACATTGAACGAATCTCTGATCCTGTCATGTATTTCATTTTGTTCACCTCTTTTAAAAATGAGTATAAAAAAAGCCCTTATTTGATATAAGGACGTATTGAACGCGGTACCACCTTAATTTTGTTTTTTAAGTAAACTAAAAAAACAACTCTTTGAAACAGATAACGGCGAAAACCGACAGACTTTAACTGTACTCCAGAAGTAGCTTTCGAGCATTGATTGTTAGGATTTATCTCAGCCAAGAAATCCCTCTCTGTGAAACGTTCAATTTTCTACTTTCTTCTATCAACATTTTGTTATTCGACTCTATTTTATCGATTTTATCAAGATGTTTCAAGCTTTTTTTATCCAATTTGATAAATTATTAAATTGAAAAGAAAGCTTATACACAAAAAAGAACTCTCTCGATTGAGAGAGTTCTTTTTTAAAATGGCATTCTATCGTGTAGGTAGTGTTGCCAACAATCCATTTGCTTACGATATTTTCTAGATTGTTTTTTAAATTGTTTTTGATAGTAACGAGGATCTTCATAATACATAAGTGTTGCCACTAAAGCCATTAAAAACATAACAAGTACAAGAATTTTCTTCATCATTTCACCTCAGTTCAAAGATTACAATCTTTAGTTTGAGTGATTTATGATTTTTTATGTTATCTATCTGCACAAAATTTAATCAATTAATCCATTAAATCATACGGTGTGATCCCTTCTAATCCTTCTTCATCTAGGTAATCAAATGGAATATCATGTTCTTTAAAATAATCAGCAAAAGGATTTTCCTTTATCGGTTTTGTTTGATTTAGTTGAAAGCGAAGTTTCAACGTCGTTTGACGTTCTTCTCCCTCATTTTTAACCCCCTTCTCAAGTGCTAAATACTCTCCAATGATAATTAAAGATTTTTTAGCCCGTGTAATGGCGGTATAAATCAACTTTTTTTGTAACATGACGTGATAGGCATGCGTAATCGGTAAAATAACAATCGGATACTCAGACCCTTGTGACTTATGAACCGACACGCAATAGGCATGCGTTAAATTTTGAAGATCGCCCTTTTTGTACGTCACTTCCTTAGTTTCAAAACAAGCAATTAACTTCTCTTCTTTATCATCATTTTCATTTTTATAAGAAATTCCAATGACTTCTCCAACATCCCCATTCATAATTCCTGTTTCCGGATGATTGGCTAATTGGAGTACCTTATCGCCAATTCGAAAAACCTTGGATCCAAATGTCATTTCTCGCTTATCATCTGCTGGTGGATTGAAAATATCCTGTAACATCACATTCAGATTGTCAATCCCACAATCCCCACGGTACATGGGAACTAAAATTTGAATATCACTTGCTGTATATCCTTTTTGAATGGCATTTAGAACAATTTGTTTTAGATAACTTGCAATCACCTGATGCCCACATTCAACATATAGACGATCCGGCTTTTTATCTTTAAGATCCGTTGGGAGATGATTATTTTTCACTGCATGTGCGAATGAAATAATGGACGAATCCTGCGCCTGTCGATGAACCGTTTCAAGCCGTGTCAGAGGAATCACACCACTTTCAATTAAATCTTTTAACACCTGCCCTGGTCCCACAGAAGGCAATTGATTATCATCACCGACAATAATCACTTGCGCACCCGTTGGAATGCTTTGAAATAATTGAAAGGCTAATAAGGTATCAAGCATGGAGCTTTCATCGATAATAATTAATTTATATTCCAGTTGAGCATATTCATCATGTTGAAAAACGCCATCTACTCCATACCCAAGTAAACGATGAATGGTAGATGACTTTAAGCCCGTTGTTTCACTCATTCGTTTAGCAGCTCGACCAGTAGGCGCTGCCAAAGCAATGGGATACTTTTTCTCACTTGTTGCATATTTAGACGGATCTAAATCCACATCGTGTAACATCGAATACGCCTTTAAAATACCTTGAACAACTGTTGTTTTTCCTGTTCCCGGGCCACCCGTGATAATGCTAACTGGTTCCTTTAACGCCATCAAAATCGCTTCTTCTTGTTCTTTTGAATAGGTAATAGCTAATTCTTTTTTTAATTCGTTTAAACATTGTGGCGCTTTCTCTTGATTTTCAACTTTAGACGTTAAAAGTCGCTCTATAGAATCAACAATCCCTTTTTCACTATTGACAAGCAACGGAATAAATAAAAAGTCCCCTTCGATATAAATTTTTTTCTTTTTAATCAGTTCATTAATTTGAGATTCAATTTGCGCAAAATCCAGAAGCTGGGTTGATTTTTGATTTAAATACTGTAAAGCACTTTGAAGCAACTGCTTTTGGTACACATACGTATGACCTTTTTGGATGGCAATTTGATCAATGACATAAAGCAAAGCCGCACGAATTCGACGTGGATCATCTAATGAGATCCCTAGACGTCTTGCAAGCTCATCTGCTTTCAAAAACCCAATCCCCTCAATATCATCAATTAAACGATACGGATTTTCATTGATAATTTCAAGGGCCTGATATTGATATTTTTTGAAAATTTTCATGACTAACTTAGGACTTAAATCATAGCCGTAAAGAGGAGCTAATATCTGTTCTGTCCCCTGTTGATCAATCAGTGTCGAATAAAGTTTATCTGCTAATTTTTTGGATAATTTGGGCACCTCATCAAGCGCCTGTCGATTACGTAAAATGACATCGATAGCATTATCACCTAATACATCCACAATCTTTTCAGCTGTTTTTTGTCCAATTCCTTCAAAAATATCACTACTCAAATAATGAACAAGCGAAGACTTCCCTTGCACATTAACCGAATCATAAGACGTGGCTTGATATTGCCAACCATAACGAGGATGTTCAATTAACTTCCCCTTAAAGCGGTATGTTTTATGTGAAACGAGTTTTGGAAAATAACCCGAAATCGTAATTTTCTCATATTTTTTATGCTCACTTAACCCTAGTTGATTCACTATCTTATCATCAACGGGTTTTAAAGCTTTTTGCATTAAATCTAAATCTTCACCATGTTCTAAGACAAGTAGCGTTCCAATTGAGAAGCCATTATCTTCATTAAAAAATATATGATCTAAAAAAACACCTTTAATGTATCCGGCTTCTCCCATCCTCACAAACTCCTCTCTTAGTATTGGCGAGCCTCTTTATCTTTATATGCAACTTCAATACGCCCTCCACCTAAACAAACCTCATCTAAATAAAAGACAGCCGCTTGCCCTGGCGTCACCGCACGAACAGGTTCTAGCATTTTAACGTTTAAGGTTTCATCATCAATCCAAGTCAATTCAACCGGAATATCAGGTTGACGATATCTAAATTTAGCCGTACAACGATAAGTTCCAACAAATCGCTCACTTGGAATCCAGTTAACATTTGAAACTAATGCTTCATCCGCATAAACGTATTCATGATCAAATCCTTGTCCGACTAGTAAAACATTATCTTTTAAATTCTTCCCAATTACGAACCAAGCATCCCCTTTTCCGCCGATTCCAAGACCTTTACGTTGTCCAATCGTATAATACATTAAACCGATATGCTCCCCCACAACTTCTCCCTCTAAAGTACGCATCTGTCCAGGTTGAGCGGGTAAGTAGTTTTGTAAAAACTGTGTAAAGTTACGTTCCCCAATAAAACAAACTCCCGTTGAATCCTTTTTCTTTGCCGTTGCTAGATCTAATTTCTCTGCAATCGCACGAACTTCAGATTTTTGCAATTCACCAACTGGGAATAACGTTTTACTTAGCTGGGCTTGTGTTAATTGACTCAAGAAATACGTTTGATCTTTATTATTATCAAGCCCACGTAACATTTGAACTTCACCCTCATGTGAAACACGTGCATAATGTCCCATCGCAATGTAATCACATCCAAGATTCATTGCATAATCTAAAAATGCCTTAAATTTCACTTCTTTATTACACATAATATCTGGATTTGGTGTACGTCCAGCACGATATTCATCTAAAAAGTACATGAAAACACGATCCCAATATTCTTGAACGAAATCAACGCGGTGTAGCTTAATTCCTAATTGATCGGCCACTGCTTTTGCATCATTATAGTCAACTTCTTGTGGGCACACCTCATCATTTAGCGTTGGGTTTCCTAAAACGTCAGCATTAGCTGCACTATCCCAGTTACGCATAAATACACCTTCTACTTCGTAACCTTGCTCTTTTAATAAATACGCTGCGACTGATGAATCCACACCACCAGACATCCCAACGATGACTTTTTTACCTTTATTTGCACTCATGTCTGAGACCTCCATTACAACATAATCAAAACATAAATCTTTACTACATAATCTTAAACCTCAGGAAGATACTTTTATTATCGCCCCTCCTTAATAAGATATATTCTTATATTATAAGCAAAAATAGCAAGATAAGCAAATCTATGTCTTATCTTGCCCTAAAAATAAACAAA